>JALSIO010000393.1 GCA_026989995.1 Myxococcales bacterium | reverse complement strand
TTCGGGATGCCTCAACCGACCGGCTGCCGCCGGCCCGCCTCGGAGGTCCGATGCGATCCGCCCTCGACCCCGCCCTCTTCGCCGCGGCGTTTCTCGGACTCGCCACGGCCTGCCACGCCTCGAGCGAGGCCACTTCGGAGGCCGCCGCTCCCGGCAAGGCCACCGCCGCCGAGGCCACGAGCGAGGAGGCGCAGGAGCGCGCCAACGTGCTCTACGCCCTCGGCATCTCGCTGGCCCGGAACCTCGAGCCCTTCTCGCTCACACCCGAGGAGCTCTCGCACGTCGTGCGCGGCCTCGAGGACGGCATCGCCGGGCGTGAGCCGGCGGTGGACATCCGGGCCTACGGCGGCAAGCTCCGCCAGCTCGCCGAGACGCGCCTGCGGGCCTCGGCCGAGGCCGAGCGCAAGGCCTCGGCGGCCTTCGTCGTCGAGGCCGCGAGCCGGGACGGCGCCGAGACCACGGAGAGCGGGCTCGTCTACCGCTCGATCGAGGAGGGAAGCGGCCCCTCGCCCACCGCCTCCGACCAGGTCCGCGTCCACTACCACGGCACCCTCCGCGACGGCACCGTCTTCGACAGCAGCGTCGAACGCGGTGAGCCGGTGACCTTCCCGCTCGGCCGGGTGATCCCCTGCTGGACCGAGGCGCTCCAGAAGATGCACGTGGGAGGGAAGGCCGAGATCGTCTGCCCGGCCGAGATCGCCTACGGCGACCGGGGCGCACCGCCGCACATCAAGCCGGGCGCGGCCCTCCGCTTCGAGGTCGAGCTGCTCGACATCGTCCAGGAGCCGTGACGGCGATCCGGCGGGGCGGGCCGCGGGGCCCCGCCCTGCGGCCGACCCCAGGATCGCCCGTCGGGGGAAGCCCGTGGCGGAGCTGCGCTTCCTGTCCTGTGAGTCGGACTTCTTCGTCGGTCGCCGCGGGCGCATCCGCCGGTACCTGATCTGCCCGCTCCAGGGGCTCTTCCCGGTCCTGGTGCGGACCGGGCCCGAGAGCCTGGCGGTGGTCTTCCGCACGGGGGGTGCCCACCTCGGCATCACCGGGACGCTGGCCCTGGCCACCTCGGGTGACGGCGGTCGCAGCTTCAGCGACCCCATGGAGATCCTGCCGCGCTGGCAGGACAACCGGAACCCCGCCTTCGGGCGCAGCCGGCGCGGTACTCTCGTGCTCGGCTTCTGGCGCGCGGGCCTGCAGCGCTACCGCGACGACCCCCTCGACGGCCCCGTGTGGACCGCCGAGAATCCGCCGGGGCAGGGCGGGATCGCGGCCTTCTTCACCACGCGCAGCGAGGACGGCGGCCTCACCTGGAGCGAGCCCCGGCCCTACCTCTCGGAGCTCCTGTTCATGAGCTCGGGCTACGGCCGCGTGCTCGAGCTGCCCGACGGGACGCTGCTCATGTCCATCTACGGGGCACCGAGGGATCCCCGCGAGGGGGTCCGACACCTCTCCGTGCTGGTCCGGAGCCGGGACGACGGCCGGACCTGGGGTGACGAGAGCCTGGTGGCCGTGGGCTACAACGAGACGGCGACCTGCCTCCTCGAAGACGGCCGGCTGCTCGCTGCGGCCCGGGCCACCGAAGGCCACGTCGCCCTCCTCGAGAGCCGCGACCTCGGGCGCAGCTTCGGCCCGCCGCGGGTGATCACGAGAAGTGGTGAGCACCCCGCGGACCTCTGCCTCCTCGAGAGCGGCCGGCTGCTGCTCACCTTCGGCCGCAGGATCCGGCCCTACGGCTGCGGCGCGCTCGTCTCCGAGGACGGAGGCGCGAGCTTCGATCCCTCCCGCGAGGTGCTGCTCGCGGGCGACGGCATCCGCAACGTCGACCTCGGGTACCCCTCCACCGTGCAGCTCGCCGACGGCCACATCGTGACGGCGCTCTACTACGCGAGCGGCTCGGTGGGAAGCGAGCTCCTCGGAAGCTGGGGTGAGATCTCCCTCCAGGCGCTCCACTACCGGGAGGAGGAGCTCTTCGGCCCCGCCTGAGCCGCAGCCGGCGCCCGCAGCCGAAGCAGCGTGATCTCGGCCGGCGCGAGCAGGCGCATCGGCGGCCCCCAGAAGCCGGTTCCCCGGCTCACGTAGAGCACGGAGGCGTCCCGGCGGTGCAGCCCCGCCACGAAGGGGACGGCGAGCCTCACCAGCACGCCGAAGGGCCAGATCTGCCCGCCGTGGGTGTGGCCCGAAAGCTGGAGGTCCACCCCGCGACGCGCCGCCTCGGGGAAGGTGGAGGGATCGTGGGCCAGCAGGATCACCGGCAGATCCGGGGGCACGCCGGCCAGCGCCGCGGGCAGGTCCTCCGGCGATCCGCCGTCGCGGAGGTCGCCCCGGTGGTCGTCGACCCCGGCCAGGGCGAAGGCGCTCCCCTCCCGCCCGAGGAGCCGGTGGCGGTTGCGAAGCACGCTCACCCCGAGGTCCTCCAGCGCCGCCGCCCAGGACTCGGCACCGGAGTAGAAGTCGTGGTTGCCGAGCACCGCGAAGACCCCGTCCCGCGCCCGGAGCCCGGACAAGGGCGCCACCTCGGGAGCCAGCCGGGACGCCGGCCCGTCCACGAGGTCGCCGGTGATCACCACCAGATCGGGTTCGAGGGCCGCCACCCGCCGCACCAGGTCGGCCGCGAAGCGCCGGTCCAGGATCGGCCCGATGTGGACGTCGGAGAGCTGGACGACGCGGTATCCGTCGAGGGCGTCGGGCCAGCGATCGAGGGTGATCTCCCGCTCCACCAGCCGCGGGCCCCGAAGGCCCTCCCGGAGCGCCACGGCCGAGGCCAGTGCCGCGAGGCCGAGCGCGAGGCCCGCGCGCAGGCGGGCCGGGTCGGCAGCGCCGCCGGCCTCCGCCGCGCCGAGGGCGATGGACAATCCCGAGACCAGCCCGAGCGAGGTGAGCATCAGGAAGGCGGCGCCCATCCAGATGCCCGCGGGCCAGGCCAGGGCGCGAACCACCGCCCGGGGCGCAACA
>JALSIO010000392.1 GCA_026989995.1 Myxococcales bacterium | reverse complement strand
ACCTCGTGACGCTCGCCCCCAACCTCTTCGCCACCGGCATCGACCCGGGCCTCGACTTCTCCGATCTCCCCGGGGTGGCCCGGGTGGCCGAGGAAACCACCCGGATGCCCGTGCACCCGCGCCACCCCTACGCAGGCGAGCTCGTCTTCACGGCCTTTTCGGGGTCCCACCAGGACGCGATCCGCAAGGGGCTCGCCGACCTCGAGGAACGGGGAAGCGACCGCTTCGAGGTCCCCTACCTCCCCGTCGACCCGGTGGATGTGGGCCGCGCCTTCGAGCCGGTGATCCGGGTCAACAGCCAGTCGGGCAAGGGCGGCGTGGCCTTCGTGCTCGAGCGCGAGTACGGCATCGCGCTGCCCCGGCTGCTGCAGATCGAGTTCGCCCGCGTGGTCCAGGAGCTCGCCGACGCGCTCTCCCGCCACCTGCGCCGGCCGGTCCGGGTCGTCGACTACCACGAGCACGCCCTCGGGCGGGACTCGGATGCCGCGGCCCTCGTCTACGTGCGCGTGCTCGGCCGGGATGGCGTGGGCCGCTTCGGGGTGGCCCGCGACCGCAACCCGACCCTCGCCGGGCTCCGGGCGCTGGTGGCCGCCGTGGGGCGCTGCGCGGCCGAGGGCGCCTGAGCCGACGGCGCCGTGGAGGCGCGGTTGCCGGCCGCTCCGGGCGCGAGCGGTCGGGCGATCGTGCCGGCCGCGCCGGCAGGTGGGCGAAGGGCGGTCGTTGCAGGCCGCGCCGCCGCGGTTGCGTCCGGGCGGCCGTCTGCCATCCTCGGGGCCCCGCGACCCGGGCGCGGGGCGCGGGGGGAGGAAGACCCTTGAAGCGGCGGGTGCGGTGGCAGGGGTGGGTGGCAGCCGGGACCTGGGTGCTGGCCCTGGCCTGCGGCGGGGAGCTCCCCGCGCCGCGCGCGCCGGGGGAGGACGCGGCGGCGTGGTTCGAGCGCGCCGTCGCGCCCGTTCTCGCCCCGCGGTGCGGGAGCTGCCACGACTCGCGGGTCGATCCTCCCTGGTACGCCGCCCTCCCCCTCGTGCGCGCGCGGGTCCGCGAAGACGTCGAGCGGGGGCGTCTCCACCTCGACCTGTCCCGCCCCTTTCCCTTCCGCGACCCGGAGCTCCGGGGGGAGGTGGGCCGCCGGGCGCACCTCTTCGGCCTGCGGGCGGCGGTCTCGGACGGGAGCATGCCGCCCCTGCCGTACCTCCTGACCCATCCCCTCGCCCGGCTCTCCCGCGCACAGCAGCAGGCCCTTCGCCGTTTCGCGGAGGAGGCCCTCGCCGAGATCCACGACGACGATCCCGAGGCCGGTGCCGGCCCCCCGAGCTACCGGGCCGCCCGGGCGCTGCTCCGGGATCGCTGTGCGCGCTGTCACAACTCGAGCATGCCGGCCGAGATCCACGAGGGATTCGACTACGCCGGAGACCTCCGGCTGCTCGTCGAGGAGGAGGAGTACGTGGTGCCGGGCGACCCGGAGGAATCGGAGATCTACGAGCACGTCCTCCCCGGGGCCGAGGAGCCGATGCCCCCGTCGCCCGAGGACCGGCTGACCGACGCGGAGCGGGAGGTGCTCCGGCGCTGGATCGCCGAGGGGGCGCCCCTTCCCTGAGCCGAGCACCGCGTCCCGCACCCCGGAGCCGTCGCCGCGCGGAGGGTGCAGCTGGCGTTCCCTGCTTGCGCCCCGCCCCGGGCCTTCCGACAATACCCGCCACGGCGCCGGGCGATGCGGAGCGCGGGGAGCCGCGCCCCGGGTGCGCCACGAAGGGGGATGAGATGGACCGGATCTCCAGGGGAGGCGAGGAGGGCGCGCGGCGGGTGCTGCGCGGGGCCGGGGCCACGGTCGCCATGACCGCGGCGCTCGGGCTCGTGCTCGCCCTCGGGGCGTGCCGGACGACGCCCGAGGCCGAGGGGGAGGGGCCCGGATCGGGCAGGATCGAGCGGGGGGCCGGCGAGTTCGACGAGGGCCCGGGGAGCCTCGAGCGCCGGGACCTCGAGGCCGAGAGCGCGCGCCTCGAGACGGTGTACTTCGACTTCGACAGCGCCGAGATCCGGTCCGACATGCGACCGGTGCTCCAGGAGAACGCCCGCACCATCCGCGACGGCGGATACGAGCGCGTCGTGCTCGAGGGCCACACCGACGAGCGGGGGAGCGAACAGTACAACCTCGCCCTGGGCGAGCGGCGGGCCCACGCCGTCAAGCGCTACCTCCTGCAACTCGGCGTGCCGGGCGATCGGCTCGAGACGGTGAGCTTCGGCGAGAGCCGCCCCGCGGCCCGCGGCCACGACGAGTCCGCCTGGCGGTGGAACCGGCGGGTCGAGTTCCGCGTGGTGCGCTAGCCCGCGGCTGGGGCGGCGCGGGGCGTGCTCCCGTCGTCGCCGGTCCGGCCAAGGTTCTCGCGGTAGAGGGCGAGGAGGGCCTCGAGGCCCCGCGCCACCTCGAAGGGGCTGTCGCACACGCGCGCGAGGGCCCGCTCCGCGGCGAGCGGTGGGGGGGCCGCGAGCGCGCGCCCGAGCGCGCCAACCCAAGGGCCCGGATCACCGAGGGGAAGACGGGTGACGAGCTCGGGCACGACGGTGCTCTCCTCCGGCACGGCTTCGGAGCACACCACCGGAAGGCCCGCCGCCTGCGCCTCGACCACGGCGATGCCCAGGCCCTCCCAGCGGGACGGAAAGGCGAAGGCGTCCGCCGCCCGGAGGAGCGGCGCCACCTCCCGCCGGAGACCCGCGAAGGTGACTCCGCCGCCGAGCCCGAGGGCCCGCGCCCGGGCCTCGAGTTCCGCGCGGAGCGCTCCGTCCCCGACGAGCAGCAGGTGGACGTCCGGCAGCTCGCGGCGCAGACGCGCGGCCACCTCGAGCAGGAAGGCGTGGTTCTTCTGGGGATGCAGCCGTCCCACGTGGACCACGAGCCGGGCCTGCGGCGACACCCCGAGCTCCCTGCGCACCGCGTCCCGGTCCACCGGCTCGGC
>JALSIO010000391.1 GCA_026989995.1 Myxococcales bacterium | reverse complement strand
GCGCGACGATTTCCTGCTCGAGCCCCCGCCGAAGTTCCACCGCCTCGCTCCCGGACGGGAGGTGAGGCTGCGCTACGCCTACCTCATCACCTGCGAGGAGGTCGTCACCGACGAGGCCGGCTCGTTCGTGGAGCTCCGCTGCCGCTACGACCCGGCCACCCGGGGCGGCGATGCGCCCGACGGGCGCAAGGTGCGGGGAACCCTCCACTGGGTCTCCGCAGCCCACGCCGTCGAGGCGGAGGTCCGCCTCTACGAGCCTCTCTTCCTGGACGAGAACCCGCTCGACCTCGCCGAGGGCGAGGACCTCGTCGACCGGCTCAACCCCGACTCGCTCGTGGTGCTCGACGGCTGCCTGCTCGAACCGGCGCTCGCGGCAGCCCGGCCGGGCGACCGCTTCCAGCTCGAGCGGCTCGGCTACTTCTGCGTGGATCCGGACTCCACCCCCGAGCGCCCGGTCCTCAACCGGACCGTGACCCTGCGCGACACCTGGGCGCGCATCCAGCGAAGCGCCTCCGCAGCGGCGGCGGGGCGCTAGTCCTCTGCCACGGGCTCCGGGGCCCCGGTGAAAAGCGGCACCAGGTTGGGGCCCTGGCGGAGGCTGTGGCCTCCGTCGACGCCCACGAGCTGCCCGGTGATCCAGCGGGCGTCGTCGGAGAGGAGGAAGGCGACGAGCCGTGCCACGTCTTCGGGCTCGCCGATCCGTGCGAGCGGCATGCGCCGCAGGTACTCCCTCCGGGAGACCTCGGAATCGGTCAGGATCGAGGCCATGGGCGTGCGGACCACGCCCGGGAGCACCGAGTTCACCCGGATCCCCTCGGCCCCGAGCTCGTCGGCCGCGCAGCGCGTCAGCATGTCGAGGCCGGCCTTGGAGACGCAGTAGGGTGCCATCCAGGGGTGGGTCAGGATCCCCGCGATCGAGGAGATGTTGACGATGCTGCCTCCCCGCGCGGCGCGCATGGCCCGCGCCTCGGACCGCAGGCACCGGAAGGCACCGGTCAGGTTGGTGGCGAGCACCCGCTCGAACTCGGCGGTGGACGTCTCGACGAGCGGGCCGGCGGTGCCCGTGCCTGCGGCGTTGACCGCGAGGTCCAGCCGGCCGAATCGCTCGATGCAGGCGGCCACGGCGGCATCCACGGAGGCGTCGTCGGTGACGTCGCAGACGGCGAAGGCCGAGCCCTCGCCGAGCTCGCGGCAGGCGGTCTTGAGGGTTTCCTCCCGCCGGGCCGCGATCATCACCCGTCCGCCCCCCCGGACGATCTCCCGGGCACAGGCGAAGCCGATCCCCGTGGCGCCGGCCGTCACGAAACCCACCCGTCCCTGGAAATCGGGCATCGGTCCCTCCCGGGCGGGGTAGTATTCCAGAGTTCGCGCCGGGTCGCCCCGCCGCAGGCGGCCGGGGTCGCCGGGGGAGGAGCGAGGTGCCATGGGGCAGCCGGGCTCGGGAACCGGCACCCGGCGGGGTGGCCGCCTGGCACGGGTGGCGAGGGCGCCGGCGATCCACTTCGCGGTCGCGGGTCTGGTCGTCTTCGGACTCGTGCGGGGCCTGGCCGGCCCGGCGCCCCTGGCCCTTCCGGCGGCCCGGCGGGCGGTGGTGGAGGCCGAGCTCGAACGCGCCCTCGGCCGCCCCGCCCGGCCCGGCGAGATCCGCGCGGCACTGCAGCAGGAGCTCGACCGTGAGATCCTGTTCCGGGAGGCCCTGGCCCGGGGCCTCCACCGGCGCGACCCGGTGGTGCTGATGCGCCTCGTCTCGGGCGCCCGCTTCCTCGACCTCGGTGCGGGCGACGACCCCGACGAGCTGGCTCGGGCGGCCCTCGCCGTGGGCCTCCTCGAGACGGACCCGGTGATCCGCCGCCGGCTCGTGCACCTGGTGCGGATCGGTCTCGAGGCCGCCGCCGAGGAACCCCCGCCCGACGCGATCGAGGCGGCCTGGCGGGCGGATCCCGATCGCTTCCGCTCCCCCCGCCGGATCTCCTTCCGGCATGTCTTCGCCAGCCGGGATCGCCACGGTGCGGGCTCCCGGGCGGAGGTCCGCCGGCTGCTCGACGCGCTCCGGGGAGCGCCCTGCGAGGCCGCCCGGGGGCTCGGGGATCCCTTCGCCGGAGGAGCGGTGCAGCGGCGCGCGGCCCGGCGCGATCTCGAGCGCCTTTTCGGCCCCGAGTTCGCCCGGGAGGTGCTCCGGGCCTCCGGCCCGGGCTGGCTGGGCCCGGTTCCCTCGGCCTTCGGACATCACGCCGTCTGCGTGGAGCGCGTCGAGCCCGGCGGCCCGGTCCCCCTCGAGGTGGTGGCGCCCGCGATCCGCGGCGAGCTTCTCGCCGAGCGCCGGCGGCAGGCCTACGAGCAGGGCATGGCGGCGCTCCGCCGCCGGTACGGGGTGCCCTCCGGCCGCTCCGCGCCTTCGGCCCCGGACTCCGTCTCCCGGCGAAGCCCGGCTTCCGGCGGCGGTGAGTCGTGAGCGGGGTCGCGCGCCGGGCCCGGGCCGGGCGGTGCCCCGGGCCGCAGACGAGGGGATCGGCTGGCGGGTAGCGGTCGGCGGATGTCCGTGGGGGTGGCGGGGCTCGGGGTTCTGGTGGCGGCCGCGGCCGCGCACGCCGGAGGGCCGGCCCGGTACGCGGATGCGGACACGGTGGTGATCGTCACCCGCGACGAGGACGGCAGCCCCCGGGAGACGACGATCTCGATGGTGGTGGTCGAGGGCCGCGCCTCCGTGCGGACGGGCTCGAGTCGCTGGGGCCGCAACGCCGAGCGCGATCCCGAGGTGCGGCTCCGGGTGGCGGGAGAGGAGCTCGAGCGCCTCTCCCGCCCCGTGGAGGATGAGGCGCTGCGGGACCGCAGGGAGCGGGCCTTTCGCGAGGAGTACGGCTTCACCGACTGGCTGATCGGCCCCTTCCGCGGCGGACATCCTCGGATCTTCGAGCTCCTGCCCCGGGACTCGTAGTCGGTCAGGGTGCCCTGCTCAGC
>JALSIO010000390.1 GCA_026989995.1 Myxococcales bacterium | reverse complement strand
TTCCCCGAGTCGATGTGGGCAGAGATGCCGATGTTTCGCAGGCGCGAAAGGTCTTGAATCATCTTCGTTTTCTCGGTTGGCGGGGGGAGGCCCGGAGCGAAGTGGGCGCGCAATGTAGCGGATCCGACCCCGCTGGCGACCCGGGAAACCCCGGAGGGCTCGGTTTCCCTCCGGGGGAGGCCGCTCGTCCGCCGACCCTTCGACACCGCCTGCCGGGGGATCGGTTCCCGCGCCGGAACGCGTTCCCGGCCGGGGCGTCGCCCCCGGACCGGAGATCGGTCCCCGACGGGAGATCTTCCGGGCGGCCGATCGGCTCGAAGGGCCGCGATCCGTTGCCGGGCGGGGAGCCGGTTTCGGACGGAAACTGGTTGGGAGGCCGGGCTGCCCCCCGCGCGCCGGGGCCGCGGGCGCCGGCGACCGCCGCAGGTCAGCGGCCGAGGAGATCGTCCACGTACTCGAGGACGCGAGCGAGCTCCTGGAAGGCCCGGAGGGTGCGGCGCGCCAGCTCCGGGTGGCCGCGCGCGACCTGCTGCGCGCGCTCGCGCTCGAGGGCCGCGAGGCGCGCCACGAGCCGGTCGCGGACGAACCCGAGGGAGCCTTCGGGGTGCCGCCGGAGCGCGCCGGCCCCTCGACTGCGAAGGGACTCCGCCGCCTCGGCCGACCCGCCGGCTCGCTTCCCTTCCGATGCCCCGGTCGCCGCCGCCCCCACCTTCGGACCCGTCCCGGCCCGGGGGGTGGGATCGCTCGCGTCCCCTCCCCGCCGCGGGGGGCCTGCGTCCCGGCCCCGCCCGCCCCTGCCCATGGCTCCATCCTACGCGGACGCGCCCCCGGTGGAGTGGGCCCACCGGACGGTTCGGGGAAGTGCACGCAGCCGGTCAGGGATTCCGGGATCCCCGAATCCGGGTTTACCCGGACCCGCCCGCCTCCAGTGTCTCCCCCGGAGCGATTCCCGAGTCGACGGCCGGCTGCTTGGGGCCATCGCCCACGCGGACCCGTTCCACGGCGATGCGGCCGTCCGCGGCCGCCACCACGAGCTGACCGTCCTCGATCCCGACCACCTGCCCGGGCACGGCTCCCGGCGGTGGTCCCCCGGGCAGGAGGCGGGCCCCGAAGAGGCGAACCGGCTTCCCGCGCCACCGCCCGTGGGCGCCGGGCGAGGGATCACACCCGCGGATCAGCCGCGACAACTCGACCGCCGGCCGCGCCCAGTCGATCCGGGCCGCCTCGTCGTCGAGCAGCGGCTGGAAGCTCGCGAGCCGCTCGTCCTGCGGCACGGGCCGCGCGAGGCCGCGGTCGACGAGGTCCACCGCCTCGACCATCGCCTCGAGGCCGAGGGGATAGAGCTTGCGGAAGTACAGACTGCCGGCGGAGTCGGTCTCCTCGATCTCCACGCCGCCGCGCTGCACCACGATGGGCCCGGTGTCGACCCCGGCGTCCGGCTGGAAGACCGTCACCCCCGTCTCCCGCTCGCCGAGGATGATCTGCCAGGGGATCGCGCTGCCGCCCCGGTATCGCGGCAGGAGCGAGGGGTGGAAGCAGAGCGAGCGGTTCGGCGGGGCGTCGACGATCTCCGGCGGAAGGATCACCGTGGTGTAGGGCATGAGGTTCAGCTCGGCGCCGAGCTTCCGGTACTCCTCCACGATCTCCGGGATGGAACGGCCGGCCTTCCGGTAGCGGCGGTGGCGGAATAGCGGAAACCCGCGCTCCCGGGCGGCCTCGGCCAGCGGATCGGGCCTTCCCGGCCGGTCCAGGTCGGGGCGCACGTGGACGCCCACCACCTCGTGCCCTGCGGCGAGCACCCCCTCGAGCACGTCGCGGCCGAAGGCACCCTGGCCGAAGATCGCGATGCGGAGCGACATGGCGCCATCCTACCAGACGCGGCCGCGGGCAGAGGCGAGCGGGAGGCGTGCTCAGCGGCAGCCGCTGCGGTCGCCCACCGGCCCGCGGGGCCGCGCTGGCTGCCCGTAGACGAGGCTGTGGGGAGCGACCTCCGAGGTCACCAGGGACTTCGCCCCCACCACCGCGTGGTCGCCCACCCGGACGCCCCTCAGCACCGTCACATCGGATGCGATCCACACGTGCTCGCCGATCTCCACCGGCTCCGTGCGCTCGGGGTGCTCGGCGTCGAAGTCGTGCTGGTCCGAATCGAAGACCCGGCTGCCGGGGCCGACCATCGAGCCGGCGCCGACGCGGAGGCGCTTTTTGGCCGAAAGGTGACAGGCGTTCAGCAGCGTGCCCTCGCCGATCTCGATCTCCGCCCCGGCGAAGGCCGCGATCACCACCGGCCCGAGCTCGGCGCGAAGCCAGCTCCCGCGCCCCACCCGCACCCGGGCACCGGGCCCGAGCAGGAAGCGAACCCCCCCGGCCATGCGCTCGGTCACCGCGCCCTCCTCGATCTCGAGCCGCGCGCCGGGCTCGAGCTGGTAGCGGGCGTGGGCGAAGTTGGTGCTCGCGGCGGGGTGGATCCGGAGGCCCGGGTGCAGCGCGAGGACGACGCACAGGCGGGCCCGGTCGAGGGCCTGAAGCGCCGCGAGGAGCCCCCGGACGGCCGGCTTCAGCTACTGCCCTTCCCGGAGGCGGAAGGTGATGAATCCGTGGGTGGGATCGTAGGGGGACAGACCGACCTGCACGCGGTCTCCCGGGATCACGCGGATCCGGAAGCGGCGCATGCGCCCGGAGAGCTGGGCCGTGACCGTCTGCCCGCTGTCGAGCTTGATCTGGTAGCGACCCCCGCCGAGAATCTTCTCGACGGTCCCCTGGGTCTGGATCAGATCGTCGCGCGCCACGGGGCGGCAGGGTAGCAGGGGGGGGCGTCCGTGCCAGGGTCGGCAGCGGTCCGGAGCGGCGCATCGGGCGGGCGGGTACCCTGCGCAGGCCCGCGTCCCGGGACACCACTTCGAGGGGGCACCGCGTGCCGCCGATCCGTCGCCTCGCCATCGCCACCGGCGTCCTCCTGGCGCTG
>JALSIO010000389.1 GCA_026989995.1 Myxococcales bacterium | reverse complement strand
GCCGGGCCTGGCTTCCGGGATCCGGGGCGTCCCGGCTTCGCAGGGTGACGCCGCGGTCCTCCCCGGCACCGCCCGCGCTTGACACGAACCCTGCGCCGATCTATTCCGCCACCATGGCCCGCATCGCCTTTCCCGAGGGATTCCGCTTCGGTGCCGCCACCGCCGCCTTCCAGATCGAGGGGGCTCCGGCCGAAGACGGCAAGGGTCCGTCCATCTGGGACCGCTTCAGCCACGAGCCCGGCCGCATCCGCACCGGCGACACCGCGGATCGCGCCTGCGACTCCTACCACCGCTGGGGCGAGGACGTCGAGCTGCTCCGGCGCATGAATCTCCGGAGCTACCGCTTTTCCATCTCGTGGCCGCGCATCCAGCCCGAGGGGCGCGGGCCGGCCAATCCCCGGGGCCTCGACTACTACCGCCGGCTCTGCGAGTCCCTTCTCGAAGCCGGAATCCGCCCCTTTCCCACCCTGTACCACTGGGACCTCCCCCTCGCCCTCGAGGAGCGGGGCGGCTGGCCCGAGCGCGACACGGCGGGACGCTTCGCCGACTACGCGGACCACGTGGCCCGCGGCCTCGGCGACCTCGTGCACGACTGGCTGCTCTTCAACGAGCCGCAGGTCTTCGTCATCCTCGGCTACGCGCTCGGGATCCACGCCCCGGGGCGCAAGGACCCGGACGCCGCGCTCCGCGCCTCCCACGTCGTGAACCTGGCCCAGGCCGAGGCCTTCCGGGCCATCAAGGCCCGGGACGCGGCGGCCCGGGTGGGCAGCGCCTTCAACATGTCCTCGTGCGAACCGGCAGACCCCGAGAGCGCCGCCGATCGCGACGCCGCCGAGCGCTTCCACCGGGCCACCAACCTGTGGTACCTCGAGCCGGCGCTCCGCGGCCGCTACCCCGAAGGCGCCTTCGAGCGAGGCCTCCCGGCGGCGCGCATGGGCATCGAGGAGGGGGACCTCGAGCGCCTCCGGGCGCCCCTCGACGTGATCGGCATCAACCTCTACACCCGCACGCCGGTGCGGGCGGTCTCCGGAGATCCGCTCGGTATCGGCGCCCTGCCGGTGGGCTTCGGCCGCGACGAGGGCCCGCGCACGGACTTCGGCTGGGAGGTCTGGCACCCGGCGCTCCACGACCTGGTGATGCGGATCAGCCGGGAGTACCACTTCCCGGAGATCGAGATCACGGAGAACGGCGCCTCCTACGGCGAGGGCCCGGGACCGGACGGCGTCATCCGGGATGCGCGCCGCATCGACTTCCTGCGCGGCGCGCTCACCGCGCTCCACCGGGCCATCGAGGAGGGCGCCCGCGTGGTCGGCTACCACCACTGGAGCCTGCTCGACAACTTCGAGTGGACGGAGGGCTACGCCCAGCGCTTCGGCCTCAGCTGGGTGGACTTCCGCACCTGCGAGCGGACACTCAAGGAATCCGGCCGGATCTACGGCGAGATTGCCGCCGAAGGTGCCCTCGAGGCGGACGAGGAGACGCTCGAGCGCATCGGCCGCTCCGGCTGAGCGCCCGCGGCCCGGTGGTTCCGAGCACCGTGCCGGCCGCGCCGTCGCCTCAGCCCGGCGCCACCTCGAGGACGGTGCGCACCCCGCTTCCGGCGCGCATGTCGTCGAGGGCGGCGTTGATCTCCTCGAGCGCGCGGCGCGCGCTCACCATGCCAGCGAGGTCGAGGCGGCCGGCGCGGGCGAGCTCCACGAAGCGCGGAATGTCCCGGAGCGAGTTGCAGGAGCCGAGCAGGGTGCCGAGGAGCCGCTTGCCGCTCGCCGCGAAGAGTGCCGCCGGGGCCAGGGTGATGGATTCGCCCACCGGCGGCGCGCCCACGCACACCACGGTGCCACCGTTTCGCACCGCGGCCACGCCGGTGGCCACGAGCGCCGCGCGCCCCGCGGCCTCGAAGGCGTAGTCGGCGCCGAGGCCGCCGGTCTCGGCGCGCACCCACTCGGCCACATCCGCGGCGGCCGGATCCGCGGCGTCGGTGGCGCCGAGGCGCAGGGCGACCTCGCGCCGCGAGGCCACCGGATCGCTGGCGAAGATGCGCGCGGCGCCGGCCAGCCTCGCGCCCTGCACCACCGAGAGGCCGATCCCGCCGAGGCCGAGCACCAGCACGGTGGCCCCTTCCTCCACCCGGGCGGTGTTGAGCACCGCCCCCACGCCCGTCTGGATGGCGCAGCCCACCAGGCAGGCGAGCTCGAGGGGGACGCCCTCGGGAACGGGCACCGCCGCGCGTTCGTCCACCACCGTCTCCTCGGCGAAGGCGGCGACGTTGAGCCCCCGCCAGACCGGCTCTCCCCGCCGGGAGAGCCCGGTGGTGCCGTCGGGCCGGGCGTGGGTGAAAAGGCCGGTGGTATTGGTGCAGAGACTCGGCTCGCCGCGGAGGCAGAGGGCGCAGGCGCCGCAGGGCGGACACGGGCTCAGCACCACCCGGTCCCCGGGCGCCACCCGAACCACGCCCGGCCCCACCTCGGAGACCACGCCCGCCGCCTCATGGCCGAGCACGATGGGCAGCGGCGCCGGGAAGGAGCCGTCACACACCGAGAGGTCGGAGTGGCAGAGGCCACAGTGGGAGACGCGCACCCGCACCTGCCCCGGGCCGGGCGGCGCGAGCTCGACGTCGTCCCAGACCTCGAGGGGTGCGCCCGCCTTCGCGAGCACCGCGGCCCTCACGGTCGCTTCTCCGGCGCGTAGGCCACGCAGTCGATCTCGACGGCGGCGCCGAGGGCGAGACCGGCGCAGCCCACCGTGATGCGCGCGGGGGGACCGTCCGGGAAGAAGGAGAGATAGGCGTCGTTCATCTCGGCGTAGTCCCCCATGTCCGTGAGGAAGACGTTCATCTTCACCACGTCCCCGAGGCCCGAGCCGGCGGCCTCGAGGATCGTGCGGATGTTCTCGAGGGTCTGGCGCGTCTGCGCGCCGACGCCGCCCGCGACGAGCTCGAGGCTCCCGGCGCGGGTTCCGAGCGTACCGGAGA
>JALSIO010000388.1 GCA_026989995.1 Myxococcales bacterium | reverse complement strand
TCCCCTGAAGCCCGCGGTGGGCACCCGCGCGGGCAGCCGACCGGGGAAGCCGCGGGTCCGCTGCGGGGCGGCCTTCCCGCTGTCTCGGTCCCGCGCCAGGCCTCGGGCGCGGCCGAGTCGACGACCCCACCCGGGCCGGAACGAAGCGTTCCTTCACCGGCCACCGCCCGTCCGCAGGCCACCGCCGCGCGCTCCCGGGTCGGGCCTGCCGACGGCCGGGCCGGGCGAGCCGGGATGCCCCGGGCCCCGGCCGGCCCCGGGACCAGTGAAAATGAATGTCGATTTCTGGCGCGAGGCTAGCGGCGCGGCCGGTCCGGTGCCATGGCGCAGAGATTCGGGCAGGGTCCGGGGCCCATCCTGCGAACGGGATCGCATGGTGGCTCGCACCCGGGCCGGCCGGCCTACTCGACCTCGGAGCGGAGCTGGCGGGTCATCAGGAGATGGACCGCATCGCCCGGGGCGACGTCGCCGTCGAGGACCCGGTGGACGAGCTCCGTGATGGGCATCTCCACGCCGAGCCGGCGTGCGAGGCTCCGGGTGGCGCGGGTGGTCCGCACACCTTCGGCCACCTGCGACATCTCGGCGAGAATCTCCTCGAGCTTTCTTCCCCGGCCCAGGGCCAGGCCCACCTGGCGGTTGCGGGAGAGGTCCCCGGTGCAGGTGAGCACCAGGTCCCCCACGCCCGAAAGTCCCAGGAAGGTGACCGGATTGGCCCCGAGCCGTACCCCGAGCCGGGTGATCTCGGCCAGCCCGCGGGTCATCACCGCGGCCCGACCGTTCGCGCCGGCCTCGAGACCGTCGCAGATGCCCACCGCGAGCGCGATCACGTTCTTGAGGGCACCGCCCACCTCGACGCCCACCACGTCGGAATGGGAGTAGATCCGGAACCAGGGGCTCGCCAGGCTGCTCTGCACTCCGATGGCCCAGGTCTCGTCCCGGCTGGCCACGGTGACGGCGGTGGGCTTCCGAAGGGCGACCTCCCGGGCGAAGGAGGGCCCGGAGAGGTAGGTCACCCGCTCCGCCTGCTCGGGCTCCAGGATCTCCTCCAGGATCTGGTGCACCAGCAGTCCCGTATCCACCTCGATGCCCTTGACCGTGGAGACGAGCACGGCGCCATCCGCGAGGAGGTGCCGGGCAGCGCCCACCACGTCGCGCAGCCCATGGCTCGGCACCGCGAGGATCACGAGCTCGCGGCCGGCGAGGGCCTCGGCGAGGTCCGAGGTCGCCCGCACCGCCGGCGGCAGGGGGATGTCGGTGAGGTAGCGGGGATTGCGGTGTTCGCGTTCGATCACCTCGGCCACGTCCGGGCTGCGCGCCCAGAGCGTGACATCGTGGTCGCGGGAGGCGGCGAGGGCGGCGAGCGCGGTGCCGAAGCTGCCGGATCCGAGCACCGCGACGGGTGTTGCCATGCGGGCAGTCTACGGGCGGCTGCGCGCCGGCGGCAAGGGGCGAAACCGGCCGGATAACGCCGTTTTCCGGCCGGTTGCGTCGGTTGACTGGTAGCGGGGCCACGGCTACCTTGCGCGCGCATTTCCGCTGCCGGGACGCAGGCTTCCGCCCGCCCGGGCGGGTCCGGGGAGATCGATGCTGTCGGAGTACGCCGGAGTCCTGGTCATCCTCGGCATCGCCGTGGTCCTGACCGGGGCGATGCTGACCGTCCACCTCCTCCTCGGCCCGCGTCGCCAGTTTCCCGAGAAGCAGGAGCCCTTCGAGTGCGGGGAGCGCCAGATCGTCTCCCCGCACCAGCGCTTCTCGGTCAAGTTCTACCTCGTGGCCATCCTGTTCATCCTCTTCGATGTGGAGGCGGTGTTCCTCTACCCCTGGGGCGCTCTCTTCCGCGATCTCGGCTGGTTCGGCTTCATCGAGATGTTCGCCTTCATCACGGTCCTCGGCGTGGGCCTCGCCTATGCCTGGCTCAAGGGCGCACTCGAATGGTGATCTCCGAGGCCGTCCGGGAGCGCATCGAGGCGGCAAAGGCGCGATTCCCGCAGCCGCGGGGCGCCCTGCTCGCGGCGCTCCACCTCGTGCAGGAGGAGCTCGGCCACATCCCGCCCGAGGCCGAGCGCGAGGTGGCGGATCTCTTCGGCCTGCGCCCGGTCGAGGTCCACGAGGTGGTGAGCTTCTACAACATGTTCCACTCCGAGTCGGGCGGGCGGCACCGGGTCTACGTCTGCACCAACCTGCCCTGCTCGCTGCGGGGGGCCCGCACCCTGCTGCGACACCTCGAATCGCACCTCGGCATCCGCTGCGGCCAGACGACTCCGGACGGCCGGATCACCCTGGGCCACGAGGAGTGCCTCGGTGCCTGTGCCTATGCCCCCATGATGCGGGTGGACCGCACCTACCACGAGGACCTCGACCCGGAACGGGCCGTGCGGATCCTCGACGAGCTCGAGTGATCCCATGGGCCAGCGCGTTCCCCACGTCACGGGCTACCTGACCGAGCACTTCGCCGACGACGCCTTCGGCACCCTCGCCGGCTACCGCGCCCGGGGGGGCTACGAGACGGCTCGCCGGGTGGTCACGGGCATGAGCCCCGCGGAGGTGATCGAGACGGTCAAGGCCTCCGGGCTCCAGGGGCGCGGCGGCGCGGGCTTTTCCACAGGGCTCAAATGGTCGTTCATGCCCGCGGAGACCGACAGGCCGAAGTACCTGGTCTGCAACGCCGACGAATCCGAGCCGGGCTCCTTCAAGGACCGGATCCTCCTCGAGCGCGGCCCCCACCAGCTCATCGAGGGGATCCTCATCGCGGCATTCGCCACCGGCGCGGAGAAGACCTTCGCCTACGTCCGCGGGGAATACGCCTTTCCGGCGGACTGCCTGGAGCGCGCGGTCGCAGAGGCCCGGGAGGCGGGGCTTCTCGGTGAGCGGATCTTCGGCACCGACTTCCGCCACGACATCGTGGTGGTGCGCGGCGCCGGCGCCTACATCTGTGGCGAGGAGACCGGGCTTCTCGAATCGCTCGAGGGCAAGAAGGGACAGCCCCGGAAGAAGCCGCCCTTCCCGGCCCAGTTCGGCGCCTTCGGCATGCCCACCACGGTGAACAACGTCGAGACCTTCTGCCACGTGCCGCACATCCTGGCCCGCGGCCCCGACTGGTTCCGCAGCATCGGCACCGAGAAGAGTCCCGGCCATACGCTCTTCGGAGTCTCCGGCCACGTGGTCCGCCCCGGCCTCTACGAGCTCCCGCTCGGCACCCGCCTCGACGAGATCATCTTCGAGCACGCGGGAGGCGTGCCCGACGGCAAGAAGGTCAAGGGGGTGATCCCCGGCGGCATGTCCATGCCGATCCTCCCCGCCGGTCAGCTCGACGTTCCCATGGCCAACGAGTACCTCCGGGAGCGCAAGACCATGCTCGGCACCGGTGGGATCATCGTCATGAACGAGGACACCTGCATGGTCCGGGTGGCCTGCGTGGTGACCTACTTCTTCCGGGACGAGTCCTGCGGCCAGTGCACCCAGTGCCGGGAGGGCACCGGCTGGATGAACCGCATCGTCGAGCGCATCGAGCGTGGCGGGGGCGAGTCCGAGGACCTCGCGGTCCTCCTCGACGTCGCCGGGAAGATGGAGGGCGCCACCATCTGCGCCTTCGCCGACGCCGCGGCCTGGCCCGTCCAGGGGCTGCTGCGCCATTTCCGGGAGGACTTCGAGGCCCACGTGCGCGAACGGAAGTGCCCCTTTCCGGCGAGTTTCGAGCTCTGATGCCGCGGATCACGGTCGACGGGCGCGACTACGAGGTTCCCGAGGGCCGCACCCTGCTGCAGGCCCTCGACGACCTCGGCGTGCTGATGAATGGCGTCGAGATCCCGCACTACTGCTGGCATCCGAAGCTCTCGATCGACGGTTCCTGCCGGCTCTGCCAGGTGGAGATCGAGGGCCAGCCGAAGCTCCAGATCGCCTGCAACACCCCCGTGCAGGACGGCATGGTGGTGTACACGAGGACGGAGCGGGTGCGGCGGGCGAGAGAAGGGGTGATGGAGCTGCTCCTCGTGAACCATCCCCTCGACTGCCCGATCTGCGACCAGGCCGGCGAGTGCAAGCTCCAGGACTACGCCTTCGAGTACGGCGTGCCCCGCTCGCGGACGCGGGAGCCGCGGCGTGCGCTCAAGAAGCGCGTGGATCTCGGGCCCACCATCGTCTTCGACCAGGAGCGCTGCATCCTCTGCCGGCGCTGCGTGCGCTTCTGCCGGGAGGTCCCGGGCACGGGTGAGCTCGGGGTCTTCGGGCGCGGCGACCGCTCGGTGGTGGACGTCTTTCCGGGCGAGGAGCTCCGCAACGACTACTCCATGAACGTGGCGGACATCTGCCCGGTGGGCGCGCTCACCACCCGGGATTTCCGCTTCCGGATCCGGGTCTGGTTCCTGAAGGAGATCCCGGGGGTCTGCACCGGGTGCTCGCGGGGCTGCAACATCCACCTCGGCACCGCCTACAACCGCGTCTACCGATACACGCCGCGGCGAAACGACGAGGTCAACGAGACCTGGATCTGCGATGAGGGTCGCCTCTCGTACAAGGCCATCGGGGCACCCGACCGGATCCGGGAGCCCTGGCTCCGAAGTGCGCGCGGCGTTCTCGAGCCCGCGACCGAGTCCGATGCCCTCGGGCGCGCCGCCGACCGGATCCGGACCGCCGCCGAGGCCCACGGGCCGGGCGTGGTGGCGGCGCTCGCCTCGCCCCATGCGACCAACGAGGACCTCTTCGTGCTGCGGCGGTTGCTCGCGGCGCTGGGCACCGAGGTCCACGGCATGGCCGTGCCGCGGGGGCGGGGGGACGAGATCCTGCTCCGGGAGGAGCGCGCTCCCAACGTCGCCGGCGGGCGGGCGCTCGGCTTCGGCGAGGCGGAGCCGGTCCTCGACCGGATCCGGGGTGGTGGCGTCTCCGTGCTGCTGGTGCTCGGTCACGACCTCCTCGACCCGCGCTACGAGGGCGCCCTCGATGCCCTGCGCCGCTGCGAGAGCGTGATCCTCCTCGACACCCACCACTCGGAGCTCGAGCGCGCGGCCGAGATCGTGCTGCCGGTGCGCCACGCCGCCGAGAAGCTCGGCACCTTCACCAACTTCGCGGGTCGGGTGCAGCGCATCGAGCCGGCGGTGGAGCCGCCCTTCCTGGCGCTCTCCGATGGAGAGACCCTGCACCGGCTGGGTCGGACCCTCGGGCTCGCGGGCTTCGCCGGGGTCTACGACGTGCGCGCCATTTCCCGCGCCATCGGGTCCGAGTTCCCGGCCTTCGCGGGTCGGGACGTGGACGCGGTGGGTCCGCTCGGCCTTCCGCTCGCGGGGGACCCGGCCTGATGGATCTCGAGGTCCTGCTGAAGACGCTCTTCATCATCCTGGTGGTGGTGGGCGCCTTCGCCCCGGTCATCACCTGGGTGGAGCGCAAGCAGAGCGCCGTCATGCAGGACCGGATCGGCGCCAACCGGGCGGACATCGCCGGCATCACGGTACTCGGGCTCTTCCACCCCCTGGCGGACGTGATCAAGCTCCTGTCCAAGGAGGACGTCGTCCCGGAGGGCGCCCACCGCGGCATGCACCTGGTGGCTCCGCTGGTCGCGGCGATCCCGGCGATCATCGCCTTCGCCGTGATCCCCTACGGATCGAGCTACCGCTTCGGCGAGGACACCCTGTCGCTGGTGGTGGCGGACATCGACTGGGGGCTGCTCTACGTCTTCGCCATCGGCTCCATCGCGACCTACGGCACCGTGATGGCGGGCTGGGCGAGCAACAACAACTGGTCCCTCCTCGGTGCGCTCCGGGCCTCGGCCCAGATGATCTCCTACGAGGTCACGATGGGGCTCTCGGTGGTGGGCGTGTTCATGGTGTTCCAGACCCTGCGCCTCACCGACATGGCCCACGCCCAGGACACCACCTTCCGTCTGCTCGGTTTCCTCGAGTGGGGCGGCCTCGTGGAGAGCCTTCCGGCCTGGCTGGACTGGATCCGGATCCCCAAGTGGGGGATCGTGCTGCAGCCCCTCGGCTTCATCATGTTCCTGACCGCCTCGATGGCGGAGAACAAGCGCCCTCCCTTCGACAACCCGGAGGCCGAGTCCGAGCTCGTCGCGGGCTACTTCACCGAGTACTCGGGGATGCGGTTCGGGCTCTTCTACATGTCCGAGTTCATCGAGGTCGTGGTGATCGGGGGGCTGGTCACGGCGATCTTTCTCGGGGGCTGGGCGATTCCCTTCGTCTCGCAGGAGGCCTTCATCGGGGGGCTCGGAGGGGTGCTCGGCGAGGGCTTCGCGACGCTCTTGTGCATGGTCGCCCACGTGGTCTCGTTCTTCGCGAAGGTGGTGGTGATGATCTACGTCCAGATGCTCCTGCGCTGGACGCTCCCCCGCTTCCGCTACGACCAGGTCATGGATCTCTGCTGGAAGATCCTGCTCCCGCTTTCGCTCGCCAACATCCTCGTCACGGGGCTGGTGCTGCTCCTGGTGGAGGGGGGCGCGGCTTGATCCAGGTGCTCTTCAGCCTCTTCGCCCTGCTCGCGGTGATCGGGGCCCTGGCCATGGTGCTGAACGTCCGCAACACAATCGCGGCGGCCCTCTCCCTCGTGGTCACGATGATCTCGCTCGGGGGCATCTTCGTCCTGCTCGAGGCCCACCTCGTCGCCGTGATCCAGATCATGGTCTACGCCGGCGCCATCGTCGTGGTCTTCCTCTTCGTGGTGATGCTGCTGAACCTCCGGCGCGACGTCTTCGGCCCCTCGGGGCAGCGGCTCACCAAGGCGCTCGGGGCCGTGGCGGGGGTGTGGCTCGTCTACCGCCTGCTGGTGCTCCTCGAGGGCCGGTTGCCGGCCACCCAACCGCTTCCGGACGGCTTCGGCGGCTACCGCGACGTGGGGATGGCGCTTTTCACGGACTTCCTCCTCCCCTTCGAGGTGACCTCCCTGCTGCTCCTCGCCGCCATCGTGGGGGCCATCGTGCTGGCCAAGCGGAGGCTCGACTGATGGACCTGGCCCACCAGGCGGTTCTTCTCTCCGGGGTGCTCTTCGCCATCGGGACGGTGGGAGCCCTCGTGCGGCGCAACATCATCGTCATCCTGATGTCCATCGAGCTGATGCTGAACGCCGTGAATCTCGCCTTCGTGGCGTTTTCGCGGATCTGGGCCCACGTGGACGGGCAGATCTTCGTGCTCATGGTGATCGTGGTGGCAGCCGCCGAGGTGGCCGTGGGCCTCGGCATCGTGATCGCGCTCTTCCGCAACCGCGAATCGATCAACGTCGAGGACGCGAGCCTGCTCAAATGGTAGGAGTCACCGAGGAGACCGCACTGCTCCGCTGGATCCCGCTCCTGCCGCTTCTCACGGCGGCGGTGCACGGGGTCATGCTGGGCGTGCTGCGCCGGAGCCTCCCCCGGGAGGGGGTGATCGCGCTCTCCTGCGGCTCGGTGATCCTCTCCTTCGTCCTCTCCCTGGTGGCCTTCTTCAGGCTGCTCGGACTCCCCGAGGGCGGTGCCCTGGTGGACGACCTCTACACCTGGATCGGCGCGGGGCACTTCGCTGCCGAGATGGGCCTCCGGGTCGACGCGCTCTCCGCGGTGATGATCCTGGTGGTGACCGGGGTGGGCTCCCTCATCCACGTCTACTCCATCGGCTACATGGACGAGGACCACCGCGAGGACAGGGGATTCCAGCGCTTCTTCTGCTACCTGAACCTCTTCACCTTCTCCATGCTCATGCTGGTCCTGGGCGAGAACCTGGTGGTGCTCTTCCTGGGTTGGGAAGGGGTGGGCCTCTGCTCCTACCTGCTGATCGGCTTCTGGTACGCGGACCGCTTCAACGCCTATTGCGGCGCCAAGGCCTTCATCGTCAACCGGGTGGGCGATTTCGGCTTCCTGCTCGGCATCTTCCTGCTCTTCCGGGCACTGCTCGAGGCGGGGACGCCCACGCTTTCCTTCGCCGGGATGGAGGCCGCCTTCGGCGCCATCGCGGAGCAGACGGTGCAGCTCCCGGCGTGGATTCCCGGCCCCTCCGAATGGCGGCTTCCCACCCTGATCGGGCTCTGCCTGTTCATCGGGGCCTGCGGCAAGTCGGCCCAGATTCCGCTCTACGTGTGGCTCCCGGATGCCATGGCCGGGCCCACCCCGGTCTCGGCGCTGATCCATGCGGCCACCATGGTCACGGCCGGCGTCTACATGGTCTGCCGGATGGACTTCCTCTACGCCGCCGCCCCGGGGGCCTCGGCGACGGTGGCGTGGATCGGCGGAGCGACGGCGCTCTTCGCCGCCACCATCGCCATCGCCCAGACCGACATCAAGAAGGTCCTCGCCTACTCCACGGTGAGCCAGCTCGGCTACATGTTCCTAGCCGCCGGCTCGGGCGCCTATACCGCGGCGATGTTCCATCTCGGCACCCACGCCTTCTTCAAGGCGCTGCTCTTCCTGGGCTCCGGCTCGGTGATCCTCGCCTGCCACCACGAGCAGGACATCCGGAAGATGGGCGGGCTCAAGGAGCGGATCCCCCGCACGGAGCGCCTCTTCTGGATCGGCGTGCTCGCCATCTCCGGGATCCCGCCGCTCGCGGGCTTCTTCTCCAAGGACCAGATCCTCGCGGCCGCCTTCGCCTCCCACCTGCCGGGTCACCTCGTGCTCTACGGCATGGGACTCTTCACCGCGGCACTCACAGCCTTCTACATGGGCCGGCTGCACTACCTGACCTTCCACGGGGAATGTCGGCTCGATCCCGCACAGCGCGATCACGTCCACGAGCGGGGGCCCACCATCCGGGTGGCCCTCTACGTGCTCGCCTTCTTCTCGGCGACCGCCGGCCTCTTCGGATTTCCGGAGGCCCTCGGTGTTCCCCTCGGCGTCGAGCACCCGCACAGCCTGTGGAATTTCCTCGCGCCGGTGCTCTCGGAGGAGCGCCACCACCTGGACCACGCCACCGAGTACGGGATGATGGCGGCGGCGGTGGGGATCGCCGTCGGCGGCCTCCTGCTCGCGCGAGCCCTCTACCGGGAGCCCTCCGATCTCCCCGCCCGCATCGCGGAGCGCGCCGGGGCGCTCTACCGCCTCATCCGGGACAAGTACTACGTGGATGAGATCTACGACGCGGTGATCGTGCGCCCGCTGGTCTTCGTCTCCGATCGGGTCCTCTACCGGCAGGTCGATGCCGGCCTGATCGATGGGCTGGGCGTGAACGGGACCGCCCGCGCGGTACGGCTCGCGGCGGCGCATGTGCTTCGGCACGCGCACTCGGGGCTGGCGCAGGGATATCTCTTCTTCCTGGTCGTGGGGACGCTGGTGATCCTCGGGTACCTGGTGGGATAGGGGCACGGCAGGGGCATGGGAGCCATCGAGGACAGGCTGCTCAGCGTCATCACCTTCCTCCCGCTCGGAACGGCGGTGGCGCTCCTGCTTCCGAACCTGCTGGGCCGGAGGCTCCCGGAAGCGGCCTGGCGGAGCCTCGGGCTGGCCTCGACCCTCGTGACCCTCCTGCTCGCCCTGGTGCTCTTCGGCCGCTTCGATCCCACGGCGGGTGGCTACCAGTTCGTCGAGCACGCGAGCTGGCTTCCCGACTACGGCATCCACTACTTCGTGGGCGTCGACGGGATCAGCCTGCTTCTGGTGGTGATGACGGCCTTCCTGATGCCGCTGGCGCTCGCGGCCTCCTGGACCGACATCACCCGCTCGGTGCGCAGCTATGTCTTTTTCATGCTCGCCCTCGAGACGGGCATGCTCGGCGCCTTCGTGTCGCTCAACCTCTTCCCCTTCTACGTCTTCTGGGAGGCCATGCTGATCCCGATGTACTTCATCATCGGGATCTGGGGTGGAGACCGGCGGGTCTACGCCGCCATCAAGTTCTTCCTCTACACGATGGTCGGGTCGCTGCTCATGCTGGTCGCCATGCTGGTGATCTACTTCCTCTACTTCGAGCACTTCGGGCACCTGAACCTCGACCTCGTGGGCGGCTACGGCCCGCACGCCACCGGGCTTCTCGACGTGCCCATCCCGGTGGGCGGGGAGGGCAGCGGGGTGCCCTGGTGGCGGACCCAGCTGTGGCTCTTCGCCGCCTTCGCCCTGGCCTTCGGCATCAAGGTGCCCGTCTTCCCCTTCCACACCTGGCTCCCGGACGCCCACGTCCAGGCCCCGACCCCGGGCTCGGTGATCCTGGCCGGGGTGCTCCTCAAGATGGGAACCTACGGCTTCGTGCGCTTCGCGCTTCCGCTCTTCCCGGTGGCGGCCACCGAGGCGGTGCCCCTCGTCTTCGCGCTGGCGCTCGTGGGCATCGTCTACGGGTCGCTGGTCGCCATGGTCCAGAGCGACGTGAAGAAGCTCGTCGCCTATTCGTCGGTGGCCCACCTGGGATTCGTGATGCTGGGGCTTTTCGCCTTCAACGCCGAGGGCCTCGAGGGAAGCGTCCTCCAGATGATCAACCACGGCCTTTCCACCGGGGCCCTCTTCCTGCTCGTGGGGATGATCTACGAGCGGCGGCACACGCGGGAAATCGCGGAGTTCGGTGGGATCGCGCGGGTGATGCCCGTCTACGCCGCGCTTTTCGGAATCGTCACGATGTCGAGCATCGGGCTTCCGATGCTGAACGGCTTCGTGGGCGAGTTCCTGATCCTTCTCGGAACCTTCCTCGCGAGCCCACGGGCTGCCGTGATCGCCGCCACCGGCGTGATCCTCGGGGCAGCCTACATGCTCTGGATGTTCCGACGGGTCTTCTTCGGCCCCCTCGAGAACCAGGCCAACCGGGGGCTTCTCGACCTGAACCTCCGCGAGAAGGCGGTGCTCGTGGCGATCGTGGTTCCCATCGTCTGGATCGGCGTGTATCCGGAGACCTTCCTCCGACCCCTTCGCGACCCGGTCGCGGTGGTCCTCGAGCGGGTGGAGCTCGCCCGCCGGGAGGCCCCGCCCGGGCGGCCGGGTGGGGTGCTCCATCCGGTACAGGCGCCGGTCGGAGTCGAGCGGCTCCCCGGAGGTGCGCGATGACCGGCGGCCCGGAGCTCGAGCTCTCCGCGCTCGCGCCCGTGGCCTTCACGGCCATCGGGGCCATGCTCGTGCTTCTCGGCGAGGTCCTGCTCTCGCGCGCGAAGAGCTTCCTCGGACGGCCGATCACGGACGCCTACCTGACCACCCTGCTCGGCTTCTTCTCCATCTTCTGGCTCATCCTCACCGCGGTGACCGCCGGCCAGGGACTCGTCACCGGGAGTTCCGAGGTCTTCAACCTCGGGCACCCGATGATGCGCGTCGACACCTTCGCCAACTTCGCCATCCTGATGATCGCCATCGGCGGAATCCTGACCTGCGCGCTTTCCGTGACCTACCTGACGGTCCTGCACGTGAGCCACGGCGAATACTTCGCCCTGTTGCTGCTGGCGACCTGCGGGATGATCCTGATGGTCTCGTCGGTGGACCTGATGAGCCTCTTCCTGGGGCTCGAGCTGATGAGCATCCCGATCTACGCGCTGGCGGGCTTCGCCCGCCGCGACCTGCGCAGCAACGAGTCGGCGCTCAAGTACTTCATCACGGGCTCCTTCGCGAGCGCGCTGCTCCTCTACGGGATGGCCCTCGTCTACGGGACCACGGGGCACACCTCCTTCGAGGGCATTCGCGGCGCCTTCGACGTGCAGGGGCCCGTGGGCCTCGCCGGCCTCGCACTGCTGCTCGTGGGCTTCGCCTTCAAGATCTCGGCCGTGCCCTTCCACCAGTGGACGCCGGACGTCTACGAGGGCGCCCCCACCTCGGTGACCGGGTACATGTCGGTGGCGGTGAAGGCGACGGCCTTCGCGGCCCTGATCCGCATCCTCCTGGAGGCCTTCCCGGAGGTCCAGGGTCGGATCGAGCCGGTGCTCTTCGCACTCGCGACGCTGACCGTGGTGGTGGGCAACGTCATGGCGGTGGTGCAGGAGGACGTGAAGCGGCTTCTCGCCTACTCGAGCGTGGCCCACGCCGGCTACCTGCTCATCGGACTCGTGGCGGGCACCCCGGAGGCCATCGCCGGCGTGCTCTTCTACCTTCTCGTCTACACCTTCATGAACCTGGGCGCCTTCGGCGTGGTGGCGAGCCTCGCCCAGCAGGGGCGCGACTGCGAACGGATCGAGGACTTCGCCGGTCTCGCCCGACAGCGTCCGGCCGTCGCCTCCCTGATGACCCTCTTCCTCGTCTCCCTCGCCGGCATCCCCGGCACCGCCGGCTTCGTGGCGAAGTTCCTGGTCTTCGCACCGGCGGTGCAGGAGGGCGAGGTGCTCCTCGCGGTGATCGGCGTTCTCGCGAGCGTCGTCTCGGTCTACTACTACCTCCGCATCCCGGTCGTCATGTGGATGCGGGATCCGGCTCCCGAGTCCGTTCGCCCGGAGCCCTCGGGAAGCGAGTGGCTGGTGCTCACCCTCTGCGCCACCGCCGTGCTGGTGCTCGGCATCTTCCCCAACCTCGAGGTGCTCGAAGGTCAGCCACTGCTGGACCTCGCCCGGCGCTCCGCGGCGCTGCTCTTCGGATAGCCTTCCGAGGCGGACTGGGGGCTGCCGGATCGCCGCCCCGGGCCGACGGAAGCTGCGGCGGGCGGCCACCGCGGGGGTGTGCGCAGGGAGCCGTGGGATGGCGTGGGAACCGGGGGCACAAGGCCCGGGCCGCCGCGACTGGGCTCGCCTCGGCGCCTGGCTGGTCGGCGCGACGCTGCTCTACAACCTGGTCGAGGCGGCGATCGCCCTGGTGGCCGGTCTGCGCGCGCGAAGCATCGCGCTGGTGGGCTTCGGACTCGACAGCGTGATCGAGATGGTCGCCGCGGCCGTGGTGCTCTGGCGTCTGCGCCTGGAGGCCCGCGGCGAGCGGGGCGAACGGCTCGCGCGCGCCGAGCGCAGGGTCCATCGGGTGGTGGGCGCCACCCTGCTCGGCCTGGCGGCGTACGTGAGCGGTCAGGCCGTTCGCGTCCTGGTGGGGCGCGATGTCCCTGAGGAGAGCTGGGTGGGGATCGCACTCGCGGCGCTGTCGCTGCTCGTGATGCCCGTCGTCTCCTGGGGGAAGCTCCGCGCAGCCCGCGAGCTCGGGAGTGCCGCGCTGCGCGCCGAGGCCCTGGAGACGCTCGCCTGCAGCTATCTCTCGTTCACGCTCCTCCTGGGGCTCGTCGCCCGGGCCCGGCTCGACTGGTGGTGGGCGGATCCGGCCGCGGCGCTGCTGATGGTCCCCTGGCTGGTCCGGGAAGGCCTGGAAGCCTTCGGCGAGGACGCCTGCGGCGGGGATTCGAGGGGGCCACGGGATGATTGACGCTGGGGTCCGCGTTCGCGATCCTGGGCGAGTTCCGTCGCCGGTGGAGTTCAAGCTCCCTGCCGGGAGCGCCGATAGGGCCCGCGCGGGGGAACCCGGGCGCCGGTCGCGCCGAGGTGTTGCGCGGACGGCGACCGGCCCGGGTGGGCGGAGGAAACCCGATGGGTCGGCCGGCGAGTGCGCCGTCGAATCCGGAACGGGTCGTCGGTTCGGGGGGCCGGCACGGGCTGCTGTCCCCGGCGGTCTTCCTCCTCCTGGGCCTTCCCCTTCTCGCGTTCTCGTGGGGAACCCTCTGCCTGGGTTCCCAGGGCCACCTCGCCCTCGAGCCCTCTGCCCTCGGTCGCTGCCTCGACCCGTCGGAACCCTCGGCTGCATGGTCGGCAGCGGCACGGGTGCCCGGCTGCGCGGGCTGCGGGCCGTGCCTCGACGTCTCCGGGCAGGACGCGGTCTGCTCCTCCAGGATCGACGGTGCGGACCCGCCCGCGGTGCCGTTGCCCTCGCAGCTGCACCTCCGGCAGACCGCGCCCGCCTGGACACCGGTGGTGCTTCCCACTGCCGCGATGGGGCGCCCCTCGACACCGCCCCGCGCGGTCCTTCGCTGCTGATTCCGCGACGCGCCTGAGCTTCGGATCGGGAGGTCGGTCCGGAGCGTTTCGGTGGCCGTCGGTTCGCCCGCCCGTGCCGCGGCCCGGGCTGCCCCCCGCCGAGTGCGCGGTGCCAGCCGGGATCCGCCGTCGCGGCATCGACGGCCCCGCCTGCATCGACCGTGGATCGGATTCGTCCGCCGGCGGCCGGAGTCGGTGCAACGGCGCAGCGGGGGCTCCGGCGGTCTCGCCGCCGGGCGTCGGACCTGCCCCACGCATCGCATCCGGCTGGGCCCAGCGGAGCGAGGAGGAATGCCCCTGCGCGGTGATATCGAACGAAGAGGGAGTACCCCGGCGACGAGCACCCTGTTGCTCCTCGCGGGGATGATCGGATGCGTGGCTCCGCTGCCGGCGCCCCCAGGCGCGGGCCCGCTCCCCCTGGCGTCGGAAGCCGATGCCTTTCGGGCCCCTCCGCTCGACCGGAGGGGTCGCATGGACTCCGAAGCGCCGATGCGGGAACCGGAGCGGGTGGCGGTCCTTCGCCTCCCCGAGGCGATCGCCCGGGCGGTGGCCCGGAGCCCGGTGCTTGCCGCGGCCTCCTACGCCGTGCGCAGCCGCCAGGGCGACGCGCTCCAGGCCGGTCTTCCCCCCAATCCCGAAGTCGGAATGGAGGTCGAGAACTTCGCCGGATCGGGCCCGGTCTCGGGCTTCCGGGCGAGCGAGACGACCCTGCTCCTGTCCCAACGCATTGAGACCGCGGGGAAGCGCGCCCGGCGACGGCGAGCGGCCGAGCTCGACGTCGGCGTCGCCGCGTGGGACTACGAGGCCGTGCGCATCGATCTCGTGGCCTCGGTCACCGCGCGCTTCTTCCAGGTCCTCGCTGCACAGGAGCGGGTGGAGGTGACCGAAGAGATCGCTTCCATCGCCCGGCGCGCCGCGGCGGCCGTGGAGCAGCTGGTGCGGGCGGGGGCCACCCCGCCGGTGGAACTCACCCGGGCGGAGCTCGAGGCGGCGGCGGTGGAGGTCGAGGTGGCCACGGCGCGCCGTGCCCTCGATGCGGCCCGCGCGGAGCTCGCGGCCATGTGGGGCGCATCCCGGCCGGATTTCGACCGGGTGGAGGGCAGCCTCGAGGCCACCGTTCCGCCGCCCGCACCCGAGATGCTCCGCTCCCGCCTCGACCGGAACCCGGAGCTGGCCGGTTGGGACGCCGAGGTTCGCCGGCTCGAGGCCGTCGTGGAGCTGGAGGATGCGAGGCGGGTACCCGATGTGACGGTGGGGGCGGGTCTCCGGTACCTGGCCGACCCAGGCGATCCGGCGCTCGTCGCCTCCGTCGCGCTGCCGATCCCGGTCTTCGACCGCAACCAGGGCCGCCGGGCCGCGGCCCGGGCGGACCTCCGCCGCGCTCGCCACGAGCGGCGTGCCGCGGAGCTGCGACTGACGGCACGGCTCGAGCGTTTCTGGCAGGAGGTCGCGGCGCGCCACGACGAGCTCCGCAAACTCGACGGGGCGCTCCTCCCCCAGGCCGAGGAAGCCTATCGGGGGGTCCAGGAGGGCTTCGCGCGGGGCCTGTTCCGGAACGTCGACGTGCTCGTCGCCGGGAGACGACTCGCCGAGCTGCGCCGCCAGCGCCTCGACGCCGTGGCGGCGTATCGCGAGGCCCTCGCCGAGCTCGAGCGGCTGACGGCTACGCCGCTTTCCCCGGAGACCGGTGCAGCGGGAGGAACCACGCCATGACAGGGAATCTCGAGACCTGGGTGCTGGCACTCGTGCTGGGCGCAACCCTCCCCGCGGCGGCCGGGCCTGGCTCCGCTCCGCGGCCCCCGGAGCCCACCCGCTCGGGGCCGGATCGCGTCGCGGCATCGGAGCCCGCGGCCGAGGCACATCAGGGGCGCCGTTCCCCGTCGGGAGCGCCGAGGGAGGAGGGTTCCGGACGACCCGATCGGGGTCATCCCCACCGGGACGCCGGGCGCGAGGCGCCGCATCGAAAGGCCGGCTACTCCGGGCCGTCCGAGGGGGCCGGGCACGAGGACGAGGGGGAACCCGAGCGGGTGCGCCTGCCCCCCGATGTGCTCGAGGAGTTCGGCGTCGAGGTGGCCGAGGCCGGCCCGGGGCGGATCGTCTCCGAGGTGGCGCTGCCCGCCGAGGTGCGACCCAACCAGGACCGGGTGGCCCACATCGCACCGCGTTTCCCGGGGATCGTGGTGGAAGTCCTCGCCAACATCGGCGACCGCGTTCGCGCCGGCCAGGTCCTCGCGCGGGTGGAGAGCGATGTGCTCGCGCCCTTTCCACTCAAGACGCTCATCGATGGCGTCGTGCTCGAGAAGCACATCACGCGGGGCGAGCCGGTGTCACGGGATCGCGTGGCCTTCATGGTGGCCGACCTCCGGGATGTCTGGGTCGACATCAGTGTCTACCAGAAGGACCTGGCGGATGTCGCCGTCGGGCAGCCCGTTCGGATCTCGGTGGGCCACGGTCTGGTCGAATCCCGCGGCGTGATCTCCTACCTCTCGCCCACGCTCGACGAGGAGACGCGGACCGCCACGGCGCGGGTGGTCGTTCCGAACGAGGAGGGCCGCCTGCGCCCGGGGCTCTTCGCGGTGGCCTGGGTTCGGACCCGCGACGTCGAGGTCCCCCTCGCCGTCCCCCGCAACGCAGTCCAGGAGATCGATGGCCGGAGCGTGATCTTCGTCGAACGGCCCGGCGGCTTCGAACCACAGCCGGTCGAGCTCGGCCGACAGGACACCGAGTGGGTGGAGATCCTCACGGGCCTCGATCCGGGAGATCGCTACGTCGCCGCCGGGGCCTTTACGCTCAAGGCCGAGCTGGCCCGAGAGTCCTTTTCGGGCGGTCACGGTCACTGAGGGGGAACCGGTGGACGCGTTGATCCGATTCGTGCTTCGCAACCGCCTCCTCTCGCTCGTGCTGGCGGTGCTGGTGGCGGCTGCCGGGGCCCGTTCCTATCTGGCGCTGCCCGTGGACGCCTTCCCGGACGTCTCTCCCAACCTGGTGCAGATCTTCACGGTCACGGAGGGACTTTCGCCCCAGGACATCGAACAATACGTGACCTACCCGATCGAGACGGCAATGAACGGGCTGCCCGGGCTGGTGAAGATCCGGTCGGTATCCAACTTCGGCCTCTCGGTGGTGAACGTGTACTTCGAAGACGGCCTCGACATCTATTTCGCCCGGCAGGTCGTCGGAGAACGGCTCCAGGAAGCGCGCGACCGGATCCCGGAGGGATTCGGAGAACCCGAGATGGGACCCATTTCGACGGGCATGGGACTCGTCCTCTTCTACTACCTCGAGGACGAGACCGGTCAGTATTCGCTGCAGGAGCTGCGCGAGATCCAGGACTGGGTGGTCAAGTTCCACCTCCAGACGGTCCCGGGCGTGACCGAGGTGCTCGGAATCGGGGGCTTCGAGAAGCAGTTCCAGGTGCGCGTCCATCCGGAGGCGCTGCTTCGATACGATGTCACCGTCGCGGAGATCATCGACCGCATCCGGGAGAACAACCTGAACGTCGGCGCGCAGTTCATCGAAAAGGGCGCCGAAGAGTACGTGGTCCGGTCGATCGGGCTTGCCACCGGCGTCGAGGACCTCGAACGCATCGTGGTCAAGAGCGAAGACGGGACGCCGGTCTTCCTCCACGAACTCGCCGACATCGAGCTCGGCGGTGCGATTCGAAGGGGCGCCCAGACCCGGAACGGCATCGAAGAGGTGGTCGCCGGCATGGTGATCAAGCTCTTCGGGACGAACGCCTCGACGGTGATCGGTCGGGTCGAGCAGAAGCTGGCGGAGATCAACCGGATCCTTCCCGAGGGGATCCGCGTGGTTCCCTACTACGAGCAGAAGACGATCGTCGAGGCGGCGGTGGCCACGGTGACCGACGCCCTGTTGCAGGGCATCGTGCTCGTGGCCCTGGTGCTCGTCGTCTTCATGGGGGGCTTTCGCGCCAGTGTGGTGGTCGCCCTCTCCATCCCCTTCTCGGTGCTCTTCGCCACGCTGGGCATGGGGTTCTTCGGTCTCTCGGCCAACCTGATGTCCCTGGGAGGCCTGGCGATCGCGATCGGCATGATGGTCGACGGGACCATTGTGATGGTGGAGAACGTGGACCGCCTGCTTCGGCAGGCACCTTCGGACGAGGCGCGCGTCCATGTCGTCGCCCGGGCCTGCGCGGAGGTGGCGCGGCCCATCGCCTTCGCCATCTCGATCATCGTCCTCGTCTTTCTGCCGCTCTTCACCCTGCAGGGTGTGGAGGGAAAGACCTTTCGGCCGCTCGCCTACACCGTGTCGATGGCGATGGGGGGGTCTCTGATCTTCGCGCTGGCCGTGGCACCGGTTCTCGCCTACCTGGTGATGCGGCGGCCGCGCGCCCGCGGCCCGAGCACCCCGCGGGAGGGGCGCATCGTGGCGCTGATGATCCGGGCATACCGACCGCTCGTCGAGGCCTTCGTGCGCCGGAGGCTCCTGGCGGTTGGCATGGCGGTGGTCCTCATGGGGGTTGGAGTCGCGGTGTTTCCGCTCCTGGGCTCGGAGTTCACGCCGCGGCTCCAGGAGGGAACCATCGTGCTCCGACTCACCATGGCCCCTTCGATCTCCTTGCGTGAGAGCACCCGGGTGGCGCAGATCGTCGAGCGCCGGGTGATGCGCGTTCCCGAGGTGGTGGGAACGGTGACGCGGATCGGTCGGGGCGAGGTGGGAGCGCATACGGATCCGATCAACAGCGCCGAGATGTACGTCCTGCTGCGACCGCGTTCGGAATGGACGGTCCGCACGCAGGCGGAGATCGAGGATCTGATCCGCGACACGGTGGGAACGATTCCGGGCGTTCTCGCCAACTTCACCCAGCCGATCGAGATGACCGTCGACGAGCTCCTGGAGGGGGTGCGGGCGGAGCTGGCCGTGAAGATCTTCGGCGAGGACCTCGATCGACTGGCGGAGGTCGCCGGGGAGGTGGCTGGAGTGCTCCGCGAGGTTCGCGGGGCAGCCGACGTGCAGGTGGATCAGGTCAGCGGCACGCCGCAGCTCGCGATCCGGGTGGATCGGGAAGCGGTGGCACGCTACGGGATCAACGTGGCGGACGTCCAGCGAACCGTCCGCGCGGCGATCGGTGGGGAGGTGGCCGGGCTGATCTTCGAGGGGATCCGGCGCTTCGATATCTTCGTGAGGTTCGCCGAACCCTACCGTCGCACGGCAGAGGACATCGCGGAGTTGCTGGTATCCGGTC
>JALSIO010000387.1 GCA_026989995.1 Myxococcales bacterium | reverse complement strand
CGGCCTCGAGGTGGGCGCCGCCCACGTTCTCGAAGTAGACGTCGATGCCGTCGGGGAATGCCTCGGCGACGGCCGCCGTGAGGTCGGGTGTGTCGCGGTAGCAGATGGCCCGGTCGATTCCGCATTCCTCCACCAGCCAGCGGCACTTCTCGGGGCTGCCAGCCGAACCGACCACGTAGCCGTTCCGGATCCGGGCGATCTGGCAGGCGGTGGCGCCCACGGCCCCGGCCGCCGCCGAGACGAAGACGCGCTCGCCCTCGCCGAGCCGCGCCACGTCGAGGAGCCCCACGTAGGCGGTCAGACCCGGCATGCCCATCACGCCGAGGTACGCCTGGATGGGGATCCCGGGCTCCGGTTCGATCCGGCCGACGAGGGTTCCGTCGGTGAGGAAGAGCTCCCGCCAGCCGGCCATGGAGCTCACCAGGCTGCCCTCCGGGAAGCCGGGGTGCCGGGAGGCGACCACCCGGCCGATGGCTCCCCCCTCGAGGGGCTTGCCGAGCTCGAACGCCGGGACGTAGGAGCGACGCGCCATCATCCGGCCGCGCATGTACGGGTCGACCGACATCCACAGGTTCCGGACCAGGAACTGCCCCTCGGCGGGGTCCGGGACCTCGGTTTCGACGAGCTCGAAGCACTCGGGGCGCGGCAGGCCCTCGGGGTGGGCGGCGAAGCGGATCTCGCGGGACGGGTGGGGCGGCATGGGACCTCCGGGCGCGGCAACATAGCGCGCGCGGCCTCGCCCGCTCGGGGGAGCGCCCACTTGCCCCGGTGGGCGCGGGCGCGTAGGCTCGCGCCGCCGGGCCGGAGGCTTTCCGAGGGGTGCCATGACCTACCGCGTGATCCAGTGGGCCACCGGCAATGTCGGCCGGGCGGCCGTGGAGGCGATCGTCTCCCACCCCGAGCTCGAGCTCGTCGGGGCCTGGGTGCACAGCCCGGAGAAGGCCGGCCGCGACGTGGGGGAGATCTGCGGCCTCGGCGCGCTCGGCGTGCGCGCCTCGAGCGACGCGGAGCAGGTCCTCGCCATCCCGGCCGACTGCGTGCTCTACGCGCCCGTCGTGGGCCGGAAGGAGGAGGTGGTCCGCATCCTCTCTTCCGGGAAGAACGTGGTCACGCCGCTCAACTGGTTCTACCCGAAAAGCCTGGACGTGGCCGAGATCGAGGCCGCCTGCCGTGCCGCCGGCGTGAGCCTGCACGGAACCGGGATCCACCCGGGCGGGATCACCGAGCGCCTTCCCCTCGCCATCTCGGCGCTCTCCCGCGCCATCACCCACGTGCGTGCCGAGGAGTTCTCCGACATCCGCACCTACGGCGCGCCGGAGGTGATCCGGAACGTCATGCTCTTCGGAGCCGAGCCGGAGGAGGCGAAGCGCAGCGTGATGCTCCAGGTGCTCGGCGGGGGGTTCCTGCAGTCGGTCGAGATGCTCGGCGACGCCCTCGGTTTCGACCTCGATCCCGAGCGGCGCTCCATCCACGAGATGGCCGTGGCGACGCGGCCCATCGACTCGCCGATCGGGACCATCCAGCCTGGGCAGGTGGCGGCCCAGCGCTTCACCTGGCAGGGGCTCGTGCGCGGCCAGCCGGTGATCACCGCCCGGGTCAACTGGCTCATGGGCCAGGAGCACCTCGACCCGCCCTGGAGCTTCGGCGAGGAGGGCGAGCGCTTCGAGATCGAGATCACCGGCGATCCGTCCGTGCGCGTCTCCTTCCACGGCCTCCACCCGGAGTCCATCGAGGCGGGCCTGCGGCGCAACCCCGGCATCGTCGCCACCGCCACCCACTGCGTGAGCGCCATCCCGGCCGTGTGCCGGGCGGAGCCGGGGATCCGCACCTACCTCGACCTCCCGCTCGTCCACGGCCGCGCGGCCCGGGAGCTCTCGCGGTGATCCTCGATCGCCTGCGGCTGGATGGGCGGGTGGCGCTGGTCACCGGCGGCGGCCGGGGCATCGGCCGGGGCATCGCCCTCGCGCTCGCGGAGGCCGGGGCCGACGTCGCCGTGGCGGCGCGGACCGCGGGGCAGATCGAGGAGACCCGGCGGGAGGTCGAGGCCCGGGGGCGGCGCGGGCTCGCCGTGGTGGCGGACGTGACCGTCACCGCCGACCTCGAGCACCTCGTGGACGAGGTCCTCGGCCACTTCGGCCGCCTCGACATCCTGGTGAACAACGCCGGCGGGACGCCGCCCCGGCCGGCGCTCGCCACCTCCGAGGCCTTCTTCGAGAAGGCCCTGCGCTTCAACGCGACCCAGGCCTTCGTGCTCACCCGGCTCGTGGTTCCGAAGATGGTGGAGACCGCCGGCGGCGGTGCCGTGGTGAACATCTCGTCCCGGAGCGGCGACATGGTGCAGACCGGCTTCGCCGCCTACGCCGCCGGCAAGGCCGCGCTCAACATGGTGACCCGCAACCTCGCCGCCGAGTTCGCGCCCCGGGTCCGCGTGAACGCAATCTCGGTGGGCGGCGTCGAGACGGATGCCCTCGCCGTGGTCCTCACCAACCCGGAGCTGCGGCGGACCTTCGAGGAAAACACCCCCATGCGGCGCCCCGGCACGCCCGAGGACATCGCCGCCTGCGCCCTCTACCTCGCGAGCCCCGCCGCGAGCTACGTCACCGGCAAGGTCTTCCAGGTCGACGGCGGCACCGAGTTTCCGGCCATCCGCGTCCCCGTCCCGCCCCTCGAGCCCCCGCCGTAGCCGGCCCGGCCGCACGAGGGCCCGGTGGCAGGGCTCGGCCTTCCCAACGCGGGTGAGGCAGGCGGAGCGGGGGCCCGGGTGGAGGAGAAGGCGCTCCGCGGCGCGGTCGGCGGCCTCGCCCAGGGCTCCACGACGGGCCGCCCCAGGTCGGGGGGGCATCGGGGCGGACGCCGAGGGGTGTCCGCGGCCGGACCCGGCCGGCGCCGAGCGCGAGGGCCGTGTCGAGAACCGGCTCGAGGAGCGAGAGGGGCGTCCGTCCCGCGAAGATGCAGGAGCCGTAGGAGGGCATGGCGAGCCCCGTT
>JALSIO010000386.1 GCA_026989995.1 Myxococcales bacterium | reverse complement strand
TCCTCGCCGTGCTCGTCGGCGGCTGCGCGCGGCGACCCCGGCGGGTGGTGGCTGCGGCGGGGCTCGCCACCCTCGCCGTGCTCCCGCCGGCGGCGGGTCGCCTCGGCATGCACGTCGACCCGCTGGCCATGCTGCGGGAGGACGCCCCCTACCGGCAGCTCCGCGACGCCTTCTACGAGGCCTTTCCGGGCGAGCGGGACCAGCTCCTGCTGGTGGTCGATGCGCCGACCCCGGACCAGGCGCGCGACGCCGCCGTGGCCCTCGAGCGCCGGCTCGCCGAGCACCCCGAGCTCTTCCTTTCGGTGGAGCGTCCGGGCGGGGGAACCTTCTTCGAGCGGCAAGGGCTGCTCTACCGCAGCTCGGAGGAGCTCGAGGATCTCGTCGACCGGCTCGCCGAGCTCCAGCCGGCGCTCGCGCAGCTCGCCCGCGACCCGACCCTCCACGGCCTCTTCGACCTGCTCGCCCGCTCGGTGGGACCGGAGGGAGGTGAGATCGAGCACCCCGCGGAGCTCGTCCGCGTCGTTAACCGGATCGCGGAGGTGATCGAGGCCGATCTCGACGGCCGCCCGCTTGCCTTCTCCTGGCAGGAGGTCTTTCTCGGGTCCGCCCCCGCCCCGGGACGGCCGCACGAGGTGCTCGTGGTGAACCCCGTGCTCGATCGCGAGGACCTTCAGCCCGCCCGGCGGCCCATCGAGGCGGCGCGTGCGCTCGCGGCCGGGCTCGAGCCCTTCGCGCGGGGTGTGGCCCGGTTGCGCATCACCGGCGATCTCGCGCTGAGCTTCGAGGAGATGCAGCTGCTGCGTGAGCAGGGGAGGGTGCTCGGCGTGGCGTCCTTCGTCCTGGTGGGCGGGATCCTGCTGCTCCTCCTGCGCTCCGGCCAGCTCGTGCTGGCCAGCGCCCTGACCCTGCTGGCCGGACTCGCCTGGACGGCGGTCTTCGCGGCGTTCGCGGTGGGTCACCTCAACATGGTCTCGGTGGCCTTCGCGGTGCTCTTCATCGGTCTCGGCGTGGACTTTGCGATCCACTTCGGCCTCCGGGTGCAGGAACTCCGCGGCGAGGGCCTCGAACCGGTTGCCGCGCTCGAGGCCGCGGCCCGCGACGTGGGAACATCCCTGGTGCTCTGCGCCCTTACGACGTCCCTGGGCTTCTTCGTATTCGTCCCCACCGACTTTCTCGGCGTGGCCGAGCTGGGCCTGATCTCCGGCGCGGGGATCCTGATCGCCCTCCTGCTCACGCTGACCCTGCACCCCGCGCTGCTGGTGCTCCTCCCCGGAGCCACGGCTCCGGTGCGCCGGGCCGCGGGACTGCCGGCGGGGCTGCGGCCGGTCGCGGTGCTGCCCGAGCGGCACCCCCGGGCGGTGGTCGGGGTGGCGACCGCCGCGGCCCTGGGCTCGCTTGCGTTCGTCCCGCGCCTGCACTTCGATGCCAATCCGCTCGAGGTCCGCGACCCGATGGCGGAATCGGTGCGCACCTTCCGCGATCTCCTCGAGGATCGCGGCCGGGCGCCGTGGAGCGTGTCGGTGGTCACCCCCGACCTCGAGAGCGCCGAGCGGCTCGCCGAGCAGATCCGCGGGCTCCCGACCGTGGACCGGGTGGTGACGGTCTCGAGCTACATTCCCCGCGCGCAGGGGGAGAAGCTCTCGCTGATCGAGGACGCCGCGATGATGCTCGCGCCGGTCCTCGAGGAGCCCCTCCAGGAGCCGGAGGGGGGCAGGGTCGGGCGGGATCCGCGCCCCGCCATCGCGCGGTTGCGAAAGGCGCTCGCCGCCCGCCGGGACGCCTCCCCCGAGCTCCGCGCCGCCCTCGACCACCTCGAAGCCGCGCTCGCGGGGCTCGACCGGGCCCTCGCGCGCGATTCCGATCCCCGCGCCCGGCTCGCGCGCCTCGAGGAAGGGTTGCTCGGGACCCTGCCGGAACGGCTCCGGCTCCTCCGGGTTGCGCTCTCGGCCGGTCCGATATCCCTCGAGGACCTTCCGGAGTCCCTCCGTCGCCGCATGGTGACGCCGGATGGCCGCGCCCGGGTCCAGGTCTTCCCGGCCGCGGATCTCGACCACGAGCGGGAGCTCGCGCGCTTCGTGGACGAGGTGCGGAGCGTGACTCCGGCGGCCACCGGCAATGCGGTGAGCATCGTCGAATCCGCCCGGGCCATCGTCTCCTCCATGCGCCAGGCACTGATCTCGGCGTCGCTCGCCATCGCGAGCCTGCTCTTCGTCCTGTGGCGGCGGCTGCGCGATACCCTCTTCGCCCTCGCGCCCCTCGCCCTCGCGTCGCTGCTCACCGCGGCGGCGGCGGTGCTCCTCGGCATCCCGATGAACTTCGCCAACGTGATCGTGCTGCCCCTGCTGCTCGGGATCGGGGTGGACAGCGGAATCCACCTCGTGCACCGGGCGCGGCTCGAGGCGGCGTGCGGCGGGGCCGCCGGGCCCCTGCTCGCCACCGGCACGGCCCGGGGCGTGGTGGCCAGCGCGCTCACGACGCTCGCGAGCTTCGGCAGCCTTGCCCTCGCGGCACACCGGGGCATGGCGAGCATGGGCCAGCTGCTCACCCTCGGCGTGCTGCTCATGCTCGCCGCCAACCTCCTCCTGCTGCCCGCGCTGCTCGCGCTCGAGCGGAGGCAGGCCGGGGGGCCGCTCAGCCCTCGGTGAGGGCGAAGCGCGCCACGGCCTCGCGGAAGGCCTCCGGATTGTCGATCACCACCGAGTGCGAGGCGCGGGGAATCACCTCGAGGCGCCCATCGGCGAGCACCTCCTCCACCATCCGGTCCGCCACCTCCGGCGAAAGCACGTCCGAGGCGGCGCCCCGGATCACCAGCGTGGGGCAGGAGATGCGGGAGAGGGCGTCCCACAGCTCGCGGGCTCGCTGCTCCCGCCAGGCGAGCTCCTCCTCGGGGTTGCGCCCCGTGACCCGTCGGAGTCGGGGATCCATCCGGACGCGGTAGCGGCCGTCGGCGTCCCGACGGAGCATGTGCCGTGCCATGCGCAGGACGACCTCCC
>JALSIO010000385.1 GCA_026989995.1 Myxococcales bacterium | reverse complement strand
CCCATGGGCCGTCCGGGCCGCCTCGAGGAGCTCGGCGGCCCGCTCCTCTTCCTGGCCTCCGACGCGAGCAGCTACGTCACCGGCCAGGTTCTCGCCGTCGACGGGGGCTGGACCGCCGTCTAGGACCCGGGGCCTCCCCGGGCCGGTGCGCCCGGGCGTCCCGGTCCTAGAAGGGTCCCCGGGGCTTCGTTATGCTGGCCGCCCCGATCGTGCGGCAGTGGCGGAATTGGTAGACGCACCAGCTTGAGGGGCTGGCGGGGGCAACCCCGTGGAGGTTCGAATCCTCTCTGCCGCACCACCCCTCCTTCCTCGGACGAGCGCGCCGCTCCCCGCCCTTCCGCGGGCGGGGCGGGCGGGGCGGGCGGAGGGCCGGTCCCCGGGGCACCGGCCCCGGCCGGCAGGTCGTCCGGTCCCCGCAGCCGACGCGGGCCGTGGCCCGCACTATGGCGTCGTGGGCTCCGTGGCGGGCGGGGGCGCCGCCTCCCCCCCGGGCGCGGTCGTCCCCGGGGTCTCGAGGGGGATCTCCGCGAAGGGCTCCTCGACCGGCGCGGTCGCGGCCTCCGCCCCCTCGTCGTCGAGGATGCTCTCCCCCACGGACTGGGCGCCGATCACCGACAGGCTGAGACTCGTCAGCATGAACAGGACCGCGGCGCCGGCGGTCAGCCGGGTGAAGAAATTCCCGGCGCCCCGGCTGCCGAACACCGTGGAGCTCGCGCCTCCGCCGAAGACGGCGCCGATCTCGGCCCCCTTGCCCTGCTGGAGCAGGATCACCACGATGAGCAGCACGCAGACGGTGACGTGGAGGACGGTGAGAAAGAGGGTCACGGCTGGTTTCTCCCCTGCCCGGAGGCGCCTCCCGCCGGGGGCGGCCGGCGACCGCCGGCCGAGGCCGCCTGCGGCACGGCTGCCGCCGCGATGGCCGCGAAGGACTCGGGATCGAGGCTGGCACCGCCCACCAGCGCGCCGTCGATCTCCGGCTCGGCCAGCAGGGCGGAGGCGTTCTCCGGCTTGACCGACCCACCGTACTGGATCCGGATCCGATCGGCCGCTCCCCCGTACCGCGACCGGAGGGCCGCCCGGACCCAGCCGTGGGCCTCGGCCGCCAGGGCCGGCGTGGCCGTGCGTCCCGTCCCGATGGCCCAGACCGGCTCGTAGGCCACGACGAGCCCGTCCTCCCGGCCGGACGGCAGCTCGGGAAGGCTCTCTTCGAGCTGGCGCTCGACCACCTCGCGGGCCCGGCCGGCCTCCCGCTCCTCGAGCTGCTCCCCCACGCAGAGGATGGGCCGGATCCCCGCCGCCACGAGCGCGGCGACCTTCCGCGCCACGAAGCCGCTCGATTCGCCGAAGAGCCGCCGCCGCTCGCTGTGCCCGACGATGGCGAAGGCGCAGCCGAGCTCGGCCAGCATCGGGGCCGAGACCTCGCCAGTGAAGGCCCCGGCGGGCTCGGCGTGCACGTTCTGCGCGGCCCAGGCCACCGGCGAGCCGAGCAGGGCCCGGGAGAGCGGCTCGAGGGCGGTGAACGGCGGGGCGAGGGCCAGGTCGACGCCCTCGATCTCCCGCGCCCGGGGCAGGAAGGCCTCGGCGTAGGTGAGGGCCTCCCGCACGGTCTTGTGCATCTTCCAGTTCGCCACCACGAGCGGCCGGCGCACGGCCTAGCGCTCCAGGGCAGCGAGGGCGGGGAGGGTGCGCCCCTCGATGAACTCGAGCGAGGCGCCGCCGCCAGTCGAAAGGTGGGTGATCCGATCGGCGACGCCCATCCGGTGCACCGCGGCGACCGAGTCCCCGCCTCCGACCACGGTGTGGGCGGGGCTCTCGGCCACCGCGAGGGCCACCGCCCGGGTGCCCTCCGCGAAGGGCGGCAGCTCGAAGACGCCCATGGGCCCGTTCCAGAAGAGCGTGGCCACCTCCCGGGCGCGCGCGGCGAAGCGCTTCTCGGTTCGCGGCCCGATGTCGCCCCCCACGAAACCTTCGGGGATCTCCTCGGCCACCTCCACCCGCGCGTCCGGGGTGAGCTCGCGCGCGATCCGGTGGTCGACGGGGAGCAGGAGGTCGCGCCCGAGGGCCTCGGCCCGTTCCAGGATGCGGCGGGCGTCCTCCACGCGGTCCGGCTCCACCCGCGAGTTCCCGACGCGGTGTCCGAGGGCGAGGAGGAAGGTGTAGGCCATGGCCCCGCCCACGGCGATGGCGTCGGCCCGCTCGACGAGGGCGTGGAGCACCCCGAGCTTGTCGGAAACCTTTGCGCCTCCGAGGATGCACAGGAGTGGGCGGCGCGGCTCGAGGACCGCGCGGAGGTGCTCGACCTCCCGGAGCACGAGCAGGCCCGCAGCCACCCGCTCCACGAAGCGGACCATCCCCACGGTGGAGGCGTGGGCGCGGTGGGCGGTCCCGAAGGCGTCGTTGACATAGGCGTCTGCCCGCCGGGCCAGGGAGCGGGCGAAGTCCTCGTCGTTGGCCTCCTCGCCCGGGTGGAAGCGCAGGTTCTCGAGGAGGACGACCTCGCCCTCGCGGAGCGAGGCGACCGCCTTGTCCGCCTCCGGTCCCACACAGTCGTCGGAGAAGGCGACCGGGCGCCCGAGGTGCTGCGCGAGGAGCGGTGCCACGGGCGCGAGGCTGAACTCGGGGCGTCGCTCGCCTCGGGGCCGGCCGAGGTGCGAGGCCACGGCGATGCGGGCGCCGGCTCCGGCAAGGCGCTCCAGCGTGGGGATCGACGCCCGGATCCGGGTGTCGTCGGCGACCTGCCCTCCCCGAAGCGGCACGTTCAGATCGGCCCGCACGAAGACGCGCGCCCCGCGCACCCCGGAGCGGAGCAGGTCCTCGAGGGTCGGCAGGCTCAAGGCTGGGCCGCCATGTGAAGGGCGAGGTCGACCACCCGCGTGGCGTAGCCGAACTCGTTGTCGTACCAGGCGAGCACCTTCGCGAAGCGCTCGCCGATCACCCGCGTGTACTCGGCGTCGACGATCGACGAGTGGGGGTTGCCGACGAAGTCCACCGAGACCAGG
>JALSIO010000384.1 GCA_026989995.1 Myxococcales bacterium | reverse complement strand
GAGGCCCACCCCCTGCGGGCGCGTGGTCACGAAGGGCTCGCCCAGGTGCTCCCGGACGAGCTCCGGCCAGCCGGGGCCGCGGTCGAGGACCCGGACGTCCACGTGCCCGTCCCGGGCCTCGACCGTGACCTCCACGGCTCCCTCCGGCCCGCCCGCACGCCGCGCGTTGTCGACGAGGTTGAGCACCGCCTGGGAGAAGGCGACCGGCGGAAGCAGGGCCCGGTAGGGGCCCCGTCCCTGCCGGTGCAGGTGCGGCGGAGGGCCTTCCGCGGCCAGGCCTTCGAGCAGCCGCGCGAGCAGCCGGTCGACGTCGACCACCTCGAGGTCGAGGCCGTGCGGGCGGAGGGGGGCACCGGCCATCCGGCGCAGGACCTCCTCGCAGCGGCCGAGCGCGGCGGCTGCGGCATCGAGGTCGGGATCGCCGCCGAGCCCGGGGCGGCGGCGCAGCCGACCCACGCGCAGCTTGGCGGTGTTGAGCGGCGTGGCGAGCTCGTGGGAGAGCCCGGCCGCCAGCGCGCCCACGGCGCGCAGCCTGTCGATGCGCGTCTTGCGCTCCCGGAGCCGGGTGCCCCGGACCGCCAGCGCGGCCTGCGTGCGTGAGAGCCAGGTCGTGAGCAGGAAGAAGACGAGCGCGACCAGGAGCTGGGCGGGCACCAGGATCTCCCGGGGGACCCGCACGCCCCGCAGGCCCGGCGGGATCCTCGGCAGCGTCTGCAGCACCAGCAGGCAGGCGATCAGCCAGGCGAAGAAGAGGACGCCGAGCCGTCCCTCGAGGAGCAGCGCGCCGAGCCCGGCGTGGACGAAGAGGAGCGGAAGGAGCGGGTTCCAGGCGCCTCCGGAGAGGAGCAACAGGGCCGACAGTGCTGCGGTGTCGAGCACGAGGTGCAGGAGCACGGCCCGCGGGCGGGGCTCGTAGCCGAGGTGGAGTGCGGCGAGCGTGAGGAGGTTCACGCCCGCGAGCGCGGCGGGCACGGAGACGAACAGCGGCAGCCACTCCGGCTCGAGCAGCCGGTACCGGAGCGCCGGGGGGATCGCCAGGAGCTGGGCTCCGATGGCGATCCAGCGCAGGCGCGTCAGCCAGCGGAGTCGCGCGGCCTCTTCGCCGGCATCTCCCGGAACCGGCGGTGCGAGCAGGCTTCGGAGGGCGGCGCGGAGCGCGCGCATGACGCCTCCCGGCGGTGGCGGTGAGCGCCGCGGGCCTCCGGGCGCGGGACGCCTCACCCGGCCAGAAGGCTCCGGCCGACCACCTTGAGCTCGAGGACCGGCTTGACGCCCTCGAAGATCGGCAGGACCAGCGCGTCGAGGACGTAGCGGCAGATGGGGTACTCCTCGGCGTAGCCCCATCCGCCGTGGAGGATCTGGCCGGCCTGGGTGATCTCCACCGCCGCATCGCAGGCGACGAGCTTCGCCTGTGCGGCGAGGGGGGCCGCAGCGCGCGGGTCTTCGTCCATGGCCAGCGCCGCGCGGTAGGTGATCGCCCGCGAGGCCGCGAGCAGGGCCTTCATCCGCCCGATGGTGAACTGCGTGAGCTGGAATTCGGAGATCGGCTGCCCGAACTGGGTCCTTCCCCGTACCTGCTTGATGGTCTCCTCGAGGGCGGCCTGGGCCAGGCCACAGGCGCGCCCGCCGGTCTGCAGGCGCCCGGCGGCGAAGCCCGCCATCTGCAGATAGAAGCCGCGGCCGCGTCCCTCCTCGCCTCCCACGAGGTGATCGGCGGGGACGAAGTAGTTCTCGAAGTGGAGCGTGAACGAGTGCATCCCCCGGTAGCCGGGCGTGGCGTCGGCCTTGCCCGAGATGCGGCCGCCACCGGGCTGCTCGAAGGCGAACTCGTGTCCGTAGGCGCGCTCCTTCGGCACGATGAAAAGGGAGAGGCCCCGGGCGCCGAGGCCGGGGTCGGGCTCGGTGCGCGCGAGCACGGCGAGGATGTCGGCACGCCCCGCGAAGGTGCACCAGGCCTTGGCCCCGCTCAGCGCGAAACCCGGGACGCCGTCCACCGTCGCGGGCTCGGCCCGGCACTTCACCGAGGCCACGTCGCTGCCGACGTCGGGCTCGGTGACGGAGATTCCCACCATGAGCTCGCCCGAGGCGATGCGGGGCAGCCACTTCCGCTTCTGCTCCTCGGTACCCCCGCCGAGCAGCGCCTTGGCCAGGATCTCCGGACGGGTGATCAGCGAGCCGGCAGCGGCCAGCGATGCACGGGAGAGCTCCTCGGTGGTGAGGATCATGGGCAGGTTGCCGAACTCCGTCCCGCCGTACTCCTCGGGAATCGACAGGCCGAAGTAGCCGAGCTCGCCCATCTTCTCGACGATGGAGTCGGGGACGAGGGCATCGGTCAGGTGGATGCGCTGGGCCTCCGGAGCCACGGTCTCCTCGGCGAAGCGGCGGACCTCCTCCCGCACCTGTTCGAGCGTCTCGTCGAGCGGGGTGTCGTTCCGGCCGCCCCGCTCGCACTCGACACGCCCGAGGGCCCGGAGCTGCGCCTCTCCGGCGAGCCGGCGGACGAGTGCCCGCACCTCGGCCGGAAAGGCGCCCTCGAGGGCCTCCTCCGGGAGGCCGAGCTCGTCGAGGGCGGGCTCGAGCCGGTCGCGCAGCCGGCCGGCGAGAAGCGCCACCCCGGCGGTGGCCGTGCGCCGCAGGTGGGGGTCTCCCCGGCCCTCGGCCTCGGTGCGCTCGGTGAGCTCGAGCAGCTCCCGGGCGGCCCGGGCCTCGGTGGCCGCGTAGGCCACGCGCTCGGTCAGGGGCTGGTGGTCGTCGATGCGCTTGCCGGCGTCGGTGATCTCCCGGGCCCGGTCGAGGGCCGGCTCGAGAAGCCCGAGGGCGGCCTCGAGCACCCGGCGGGCTTCGGCGAGGGTCGGGTCGGCGGGGGTCTGGCTCATCTCGTCTCCCAGGCTCGGGACGGCAGCGGCGCGGCGGCCGCGGTCTCGGCGGTGCGTGGCTGCACGGGGGCTCCGGAGCGGAGCCACCGGGACCCAGGGCTCCGGGCTCGCCGGCTCGGGGCCG
>JALSIO010000383.1 GCA_026989995.1 Myxococcales bacterium | reverse complement strand
AGGGCGCGTCCTCCGCGGCCCCGCCCTCGCGCGCGAGCCGCTCGTCGAGCGCGGCCCGCGCCCGCTCTGCGAGCGAGGGATCGGGCAGCGGGGGCTCCTCCGGATCCGGCGGCCCGGCAGGCGGAGGCCCGGAACGGGCACTCCGCAGGAGCGCGTCGAACTCATCGCCGGCCTCCGTGTCCTCGGAGGCGAGCTCCTCGTCGGAGAGGAGCTCCTCTCCGAGGAGCTCCTCGTCCCCCTCCTCCTCCCGGCGGCCCGGCAGTGCCGCGGGCGGGGCTCCGGCGGCGAGGGCGGGGGCGCGGTCGCCGCAGAGATCCCGGGCGCCCGTGGCCAGATGGTCGTAGACCTCGCGAAAGCGCAGTGTGAAGGCCTCCACCACGTCGCTCGCGCGCTCGAAGTGTTCGGCCACCCGGTCCCGGTAGGCGCGGAGCTCCTCCCGAGCACTCTCGAGGGCCGCCTCGAGCTCGGCGATCCGGTCCCTCGCATCGTTGCGGCGGCGTCCTACGAGGTAGCCGAGGGCGAAGGCGAGGGCGGCCACGGCCGCCACGGCGAGCACGAGAATCGGAGACGAGGGGTTCACGGAGCCTCCCTGAAGCGCAGCCGGATCGTACCAGACCCGCATCTTCCCTCCTAGCGCCCGGAGCGGCCGGGGAGATCGATGCGGGTGCCTCCCGCCCTCTTGCGGCCTGCACCCGTGGATCAAGGGGAAAGCCCCCCGCGCCGATCCACCGGAGGACGCCCGGAGCCGGGCCCGGGATGGAGGTCGCGATGCGGGTGCTCGTCGCCGAGGACGATGCGGTCAGTGCGCTCTTCCTCGAGCGCCTGCTGAAGCGCGAGGGAATCGACGTCGAGCTGGCACGTGACGGCGTCGAGGCGCTCGCCGCCCTCGGCCGGGAACGCTTCGACGTGCTCCTCACCGACTGGATGATGCCGAACCTCGATGGAATCGAGCTCACCCGCCGGGTGCACACCACCTGCCGGCGAAGGCCCCTCGTGGTGGTGGTCACGGCGCTCGCCTCCGACGAGGCCCGGGCCTATGCGCTCGCGGCGGGGGCGGACGCCTACCTGGCCAAGCCGCTGCGGCCCGAGCAGGTGCTCGAGACCCTGCGGACCGGGCTGGAGCGGCTCTCCCAGCCGGCCCCGGCGCCGGATCCGTTCGTGAACGGGGGCCCGACGGCGGTCCCGGTCCCCTTCGTGGGCGTGGCCCTCGCGGCGAGCGCGGGCGGGCCGAGTGCCCTCACGCAGCTGCTGGCGGCGCTACCGGTGGGCGCGCGCGCCGCCTATTTCGCCGTGCTCCACGGCCCCGACTGGCTGCTCGAGACCTTCGCCCGTTCCCTGGAGGCGCGGATCCCGCTCGAGGTGTCGCTGGTCCGCAGCTCGGGCGCCCCCGTGCGGCCGCGGACCGTGTACCTCGCTCCCGGCGACCGGCACCTCCTCGTCTCGCCGGACCTTTCGGTCGAGCTCTCCGACGATCCCCCGGTCAACTTCGTGAGGCCTGCGGCGGATCCGCTCTTCCGGAGCGTGGCGCGGGCCTTCGGCCGCCATGCCGTGGGCGTGGTGCTGACGGGCATGGGCCGGGACGGAAGCCGGGGCGCTGCCGCCATCGCGAGCGCGGGGGGCGTGGTGATGGCCCAGGATCCCGGGACCGCGCTCGCCCGGACGATGCCGGCCACCGTGGTCGAGCTCGGTGTGGCCCGCACCGTGGCACCGCTCTCCGAGCTCGGCCACGCGCTCGCTTCGGAGATTGCCCGGCTCGAGGGCGAGCTCCACGCGGGCGCGCGCGGCCGCTAGCGGGCGCCCGCGCCGTCCCCGGTGCCCCTCACCGGGGTCCGCCCCCTCCGGGGGCAAGGGCCGCGCCAAGGCCCCGGCTCTCGTACGGGCCCGAGCGGGACGCGCAGCGGCCCGCGGCCCGCGGAGTGGCTGCGGCGTCCGCCTCGTCACGACGCTCGCGGACTCGGGCCCGAAGCCGGAGCCTTCGCCCACCCGGGAGCGCGGGTGGCGGCGGGACCACCCGGCGAATCCGGGCTAGTTTCCGCTCTCCCGCGCCACCGGGAGCGCACGAGAACCCATGGCCGAACGACTGCGAAAGGTCAAGCGCATCGATCCGGACCGCCTTCCCCGGCACTTCGACGCCCCCGCCGCCGAGAAGCACTGGGACGAGGTCTGGGAGCGGAGCGGGATCTACCGCTACGACCCCACGCGGTCGCGCGAGGAGACCTTCGCGGTGGATACGCCCCCGCCCACGGTCTCCGGGTCCCTGCACGTGGGGCACGTGTTCAGCTACACACACACCGACATTCTCGTCCGCTACCAGCGGATGCGGGGCCGGAACATCTTCTACCCGATCGGGTGGGACGACAACGGGGTGCCCACCGAACGGCGGGTGCAGAATCTCTACCACGTCCGCTGCGATCCCACGGCGCCCCGCACGCCGGGTCTCGTGCTCGAGCCCGCCACCGCAAAGATCCGGAAGGGTCCGCCCCGGGTGCTGTCACGTCCGGACTTCATCGAGCTCTGCCACAAGGTGACCGCCGAGGACGAGAAGGCCTTCAAGGAGCTGTGGAGGCGGGTTGGTCTCTCGGTGGACTGGACCACCGAGTACGCCACCATCGACCGCCGCTGCCGGCACCTGGCCCAGCTCTCCTTCCTCGATCTCTTCGAGAAGGGGCTCGTCTATACCGCCGAAGCGCCCTTCATGTGGGACGTGGACTTCCAGACGGCCGTGGCCCAGGCGGAGGTGGAAGATCGCCTCCGCCCGGGGGCCTATCACGACCTCGAGTTCGGCGTCGAGGGTTCCGAGCGGAGCTTCGTGATCTCCACCACGCGGCCGGAGCTCCTCGCCGCCTGTGTGGGCGTCACGGCGCACCCCGAGGACGAACGCTACCGCGACCTCTTCGGCCGCCGCGCGATCACACCCCTTTTCCGGGTGCCCGTGCCGATCTTCCCGAGCCCGCTCGCCGATCCGGAGAAGGGCACCGGGATCCTGATGGTGTGCACCTTCGGC
>JALSIO010000382.1 GCA_026989995.1 Myxococcales bacterium | reverse complement strand
GGTGTTTTCCGGGCTCGGCGAGCTCGAGATCGCCGAGGACGGCGGGCGGTTGGTGCTCCGCACCCGCGATCGCTTCCTGAACCGGCGGGGAGACACTGTGCTCGTGGAGGCGGTGGTGCGCGAGGCCGGTCGCCTGCAGAGCTTCTACCTGCTCGTCTCCGGCGGGGAGGGCAAGCTCACGCTGCGCATCGCCCCCCGCCCCGACCCGGAGAAGACGCCGGGCGTCACGCGCCTCGTGCGCGAGGTGGCCGCCCGGCTCCGCGCGCTCTGCCCGGAGCTCCGGGTCCTTCGCTCCAACCTGCCGGAGGAGCCGGGCGAGGGGGATGGTTCCCGGAGCGGGAGCGCGGGGGGGCACCCCGGTCGCGGGCGCTCCCCGGCCAACGTGCGCCGCTGAGGCGCGCGCGGCTCGGTGTCCTTCGGCCGGCCGGGGCGCGGCGGGAGTGCCCGGGCGGGGTTCGCCGGCCCGTGGCCGGGAGCTCGAAGGGCACCGGCGCTCAGGCGAGCAGCCCGGCCCGCCGGCTCGCCGCGAGGGCGTCGATGGCCGCGGCGCGCCGGCCCGCGGCCCGCACCTCGGCGGCGAACTCCCGCCGCCTCTCCACGAGATCCGGCGCCGCCCCGGCGAGCAGCCCCCGGTGGTCCGCGAGCCGGAGCGCGCCCTCGAAGCTCGTCCGCGAGACCGACTCCGGGCTCCGGATCCGGCGCTGTCGCAGGTACTGCCGGCCGAGGGCGAGCGCCTGCCGCAGCACCTCGTCGCGGTCTTTCAGGGGGGCGGACCCCGCCCGGGCGAGCACGTCGGCCACCACGCGGTAGGAGTCGAGGAAGGGCCAGAGTACCCGGTGGCTCATGTACGGCCGGATGCGCCGGAGGAGCCCCTCCACCTCGGCACCCCCCGCGCGCAGCCGATCCTCGAAGCCCGGATCGTGGAAGGCGAGGGTGGTCCGCACCTCCTCGAGGAACTCGGCGCGCTCCCGGAAGAAGAACTCGAACTTGAAGAGGTCCCGGAGGGCATGGGCCTCCCGGGTGAAGAGCGCGAGGGCGTCCCGGGGCCGCTCCTCGGCGACCCGGACGAGGGCGAGCTCGACGATGGCGTCGGTGACGAAGAAGTGGGTGATGGTGTTGCGGTAGTAGGCCGCGGCGAGCTGCTGCTCCGGCTCGATGGCGAAGAGCTCCTCGAGGCCCTCGTCGAAGCGCGAGACCACGCCCGCACCCTCGAGCTCGTCGAGCACACGCCGCAGTGCCCCGGGCTCCTCGAGATCGAGCGGCGCGGTGGTGGGGAGCTTCCGCCGCTCGATGGTCGCGACCAGGTTGCGCAGGGAGGCCCGGATCTCCTCCAGGCTCCGCGCCGCGTCCCCCGCTCCGAGAAGCGCCAGGGTCACGAGCGAGACCGGGGTGATCGGGGTCACGGCGTTGATGCGCACGCACACCTCGAAGGCGACCTTCTGCAGGGCGAGGCTCTGTTCGTCCGGGACGGGCTCCGCGCCCGGAGTGGGCGGGCCGAGGTGGGAGGCGAGGGAGAGCGGCTCGCCGAAGCGGAGGTGGATGCCGCCGTAGCGACGGCGAAGCCTGCGCAGCACCTTGAGGAACCAGCGGAAGCTCTCCTTCTCCTTCCGCGCTCCGCGCTGCTCGGCGGCGTAGTCGCCGACATCCGAGATCTGGTCGTAGGCGATGGACACCGGGAGAAGGATGACGTCCTCGGCCAGGCCCCGGCGGTAGGAGTCGGCCACGTAGGCCAGAAGGCCGAAGCGCGGAGGGAGGAGCTTGCCGGACCGCGAGCGTCCTCCCTCGATGTACCACTCGAGCGAGAACCGCTTCTCGATCAGGTAGTCGAGGTAGGAGCGCAGCACGAGTTTGTAGAGCGCGTCGTTGCGGAAGCTCCGGCGGATGAAGAAGACCCCGCTCCGGCGCACCAGCGGCCCCACCGGAAAGAAATTCATGTTGATGCCGCCGGCGGTGTGGTTCGGCGGGAGCCCATTCTCGTAGAGCGCGTACTGGAGCACCAGGTGGTCGAGGTTGGACTTGTGGGAGGGCAGGAAGACCACGGGGTAGCGCTGCACGAGGGAGTAGATCGCCTCGAGCTGGGTGCGGTCGTAGTGCAGGGTGGCGTCGTAGGCCCGGGAGTAGAGCGCCCGAATCAGGCGGGCCGAGAGATCGATCACGGTCGTGCTGTGGGTCGCCGCGATCTCGCGCAGGAGGCGCTCCGCGCGGCGGCGGAGCTTCGATTCCGGGACGCCGAGCTCGCGGGCCAGCCGGACGAGGGCGCCCCGGAAGCTCGGGCGGGCGAGGATCTCCTCACGCACGAAGCGGGGGACCTTGTAGCGGGCGCCGCGCAGGCGGCGCTCGGCGCGCTCGAGCGAGAGATGCGCCTGGCGGACCACGAAGGAGGCGAAGCCGCCGACTTCGCCGGCATCGAGGGCCCGGGTGCGGTAGCGGTCCCGCAGCTCGGACTCGCGGGCCGGTTCTCCCGCCACGACCACCGCCCGGTCCGGATGGAAGCGGCGGATCCAATGCTGCCGCAGCGGCCCGGGGTCGCGCGGGTCGCCGAAGCGCAGCAGGTCGCGGAAGCGGACGGCGCGCTCGCCGTCGCGTTCCGGTGCCCGCCACACCACGCGCAGCGGAGCGAGCAGGGGATCGTCCTCCGCGGCGAGCACGGCCTCGAGCCGGGAGAGGCCCGCGCCCCGGCGCCCTCTGCGGGACGGCGGGATGGGCACCGCCGCTTCGAGCTGCGGGTCGCGGTCGGCCGGACGGTGGAGGGCGACCGCCTCCATGAGGATCCGCTCCTCGAGACGGCTGCTCGCGTCGAGAAGGAAGACGACCGGGCCGTGGGGATCCCCGGGCCAGAGGCTCCGGGGCAGCCGTGCTTCCGGCATCCCGACGGCGGAGCTCGGGCCGGCTGCCGCCGGACCGTCCGGTGCGGCCCCGTAGGGGCGGTCGCTCATCGCCTCCAGTCCAACCCCGAGCGCCGGAAGCGGGGAAGCGCCGGGGCGTCAGTGCGCGCCCTTGCCGCTGCCCGCGCC
>JALSIO010000381.1 GCA_026989995.1 Myxococcales bacterium | reverse complement strand
CGTCTGCGCGGCGTATACGATCCACTCGCCGTCGGGCGTGAAGGTCGGATCCATGCCGCCGCGCGCCAGGACGCGAGGCGGCGTGGCACGCTCCCCCACGAGGCGAACCGAGAGGATACCCGAACCGCCGCCGGAAAGCGCGCCGACGTAGACGATCTGACGGCCGTCGGGAGACCACGCGGGAGCCCAGTCCGTGGGCCCCGGCGTCACGGGTCGCAGCCCTCCCCCGCCCGGGGCCGTGACGCCGGCCCGCATGCGGGGCTCCGGCTCGTCTGCGACCGCTTCCACCACCACGAGCCGACCCTCGGGACCGTAACGGCCCCAGGGATGGTCCCGCCCGTGGGTGAGCTGCCGGACCTCGCCCGTCCCGAGGTCGTACTCGAAGAGCTGCGGACTTCCCCGGCGCACGCTCGCGAACAGGAGGTGGCGGTGGTCGGCGGACCAGTCCAGGGGCAGATCGCCGGCGAGCAGCCCCGGCAGCGGCTCGAGCTCGCCGGTCCGCGGGTGGAGCAGCATCACCCGCCCCTGGAGCCGGCGGAGGTCTGGAGGCTGCCCCCGACCGAAGAGCTCCCCCACCCGCTCGAGGTCGAAGACCCCCCGGGCACGCCGTTGGAGCTCGGCCACCGCCTCCTTGCGGAGCGTTTCACGATCGGCCAGCAGCTCGGCGCGGCGCCGGGCCGTCTCCGGGGACCGGTGCACGAGCGCGAGCGGTGCCTCGGGAAGCTCGGCGAGCCGGATGGCGTTGCCGGCACAGCCCACCAGCCCGGCGAATGCACCCGCCCCGAGGAAGAGCGGCAGCGCCGCCACGGCCGGTCGGAAGCGGCTCATGCCGGCTCGGCCTCGAGCCGCCGGCCGGGGGCGAAGCCGGCGCCCGGATCGCGCTCGAAGAGCGCCGCGCCGGCCACGCGGCCGTCGCGCACGGCGATCACGATCTGGTCGGCGTCGGGGAAGGGAAAGGCCGGGTGGCAGGCGTACTCCTGATCGAGGGCAGAGAGCACGAGATCGCTGCCCACGTGCGAGTGGTACACCGCAGTGATTCGCTCCCCGCGCGCCACGGCCTCCTCGCTGGCTCGCTGGTAGTCGAGCTCGTTCATCACGAACATCCGCCGCCCATCCCTCGGGTAGACATCCGGCTCCGCCAGGTGCCGGGCCGTGGCCTCGTTCCGACAGCGGTAGATGCGCCGGTAGCGCTGCTCTTCGTCGCCGGAGACGAGTCCGCAGCACTCCTCCGGGCCCGTATCGAGCGCATGGCGGAAGATCTCGTCCAGGATCCGCGCCGGCATCCGCCGGGGAGGCAGCTCGCGGTCGACCGCGACGGGCTGGCAACTCACCGCGTCCTCGGGACCCCTGCCTGCACCTCCGACCCCTGCAGCGGCCGCAGTCTAGGCGAAGGTCCCCGCGGGCGCGAGGCACCGGCACCGCCTCCGGGAAGGAGCGGGACGGAGCTGGCGCCCGGGGCCCGCGGCGCCAAGACACCGCCCCCCCCTCACCCCTAGATGTGCCACATCTGCTCGTGGGGGACGGCCCGGCGCACCGACCGCCGGATGGCGTCGCGGACCAGGTCGTCGACCGTGACCTCCTCGAGCACGGCCCCGAAGCGCTCGGCCAGCATCGGCCACAGGAACGAGGGCCGGTAGCCCGTATCCTCCGGCTCCGGCGGAGGTGGCCGGAGTGTCTCCGCGAGCGGCCCCTCGACCGCCTCGACGATGTCCCGCAGGGTGATCTCCGCGCCGGGTCGCGCGAGGGTGTAGCCGCCACCCGGGCCGCGCTTGCTCGCGACCAGCCGGGCCCGGCGGAGGCGCTGGAAGATCTGCTCCAGGTAGCGCGCCGGAATCGCCTGCCGCTCGCTGACCACCCGCACCTGCACCGGCAGTCCGTGCCCGTTGTAGGCGAGGTCGAAGACACCGCAGATCCCGTAGTGGACCTGGTGCGAGAGCCGCATGCGCCGAGGATGCAGGGAGCCTGCAAGGGCGTCAACCAGAGCCCTCCCGGGGGCGCTCTGGTACGCTGCCGGTGCGAACGGAACCCCGCCGCTTCGCAGGAGGTCCCTCCTGGCGTCCCGTCCCCTTCCCTCGGCTGAGCCCGTCCCCGACCCGGTCCAGGAGCGGATCCGCCCGGTGCGCATCGCTTCGCTGGGGGTGCTCGGGGTGTGCGGCGTGCTCTCCTTCGGGACCGCCGGTGCACCGCCGCTCGCGCTGCCTTCCGAGCTCCCGACCACGCCCCTCGCGCTCGGCATCGCCATCCTCTCGATCCTCCTGCGCCACGCGGCCTCGGGTCCCCGGCGAAACGAGCGCGGGCGGTATCGCCTCGGTGTGGCCGCGGTGGTGGCCGCGGGCGCCCTCGGGCTGGTGGGGCTGCTCCACGCCTGGCGCACGGGCGAGGCCGAGGAGGCCCTTCTCTTCGTCCTCGCGGGTACGATCTTCTCGCTCGCCCCCATGGCGCCGGCCGGCCCGCGGCGGCGGCCCGGAGCCGAGGACGGCTGAGCCCGCCGTGCTGCTGCGCCTCGAGGACGTCGCGCGCGAAATCGGCGCCCGGACCCTCTTTTCGGGGGTGGACCTCGAGGTGCGGGCAGGCGACCGCGTGGGCATCATCGGAGCCAACGGCTCGGGCAAGACCACGCTGCTGCGCATCGCCGCCCGGCTCGAGGAACCCGACGCCGGCTCGGTGCGCACGCCGGAGCGGGTGCGCGTGGGCCTTCTCCGCCAGGAGCTCGACCCGCGCTCGCCCCGCACGGTCCGCGAGGAGGTGGCCGCGGCCTTCCTGGAGCTCGAACGGATCGCCGCCGAGATGCGGGAGCTCGAGGTGGCCATGGCCCGGGCGGGGGGAGCGGACCCCGATCCCGCCCGCGCCCGCCGCTACGACGCGCTTCGGGCGCGATTCGAGCTCGCCGGGGGGTTCTCCCGCGAGGCGCGGGTGGACCGGATCCTCGCCGGGCTCGGACTCGACGGGGCGCTCGCGGAGACTCCCCTCCATCGCCTCAGCGGGGGCTTTCGCATGCGAGTCGAGCTCGCGCGCCTGCTC
>JALSIO010000380.1 GCA_026989995.1 Myxococcales bacterium | reverse complement strand
CGAAGAAGCGGCGTTTCGAGCCCCGCCCGGAGCTCTACGAGCTCAAGGCGACGGGCTGAGCCCTGCGGGCGGGCGACGAACCCGCCCGACCCCGGCCCCGACCCGCCGTCGACCGGCGCGTGCCGTGCCGGCCGAGGGCCGGCCCATCCGACCGCCGCCCGGGCGCAGGAGGGCCCATGCGCGACGTACGCATGCGCGGCTTCGCGGACCGCGCGGAGGTGGAGGAGGTGCTCCGCTTCCTGCGATCCGCCGCGGCGCCGCTCCCGGCGGAGGAGGTCCCGCTTCGGCAGGCGGTGGGGCGGGTCCTCGCCCGGGAGATCCGTTCCGAGGTCGACGTGCCGGGCTTCCGGCGTGCCGCGATGGACGGCTACGCGGTGCGCGGCGAGGACACCTTCGGCGCCTCGGCCTATGAGGCGATCCGGCTCCGTCTGGTGGGCCAGAGCCTTCCGGGACGTCCCCACCCGGGGCGGGTCGAGCCGGGTTGCGCGGTGCGCATCATGACGGGGGCGCCGGTGCCGGAGGGGGCCGACGCCGTGGTGATGGCGGAGGCGGCGCGGGAGCTTTCCGGCGGCGAGGTGGAGATCCTCGAATCCGTGCCTCCCCACCGCCACGTGGGCGCCGAGGGCGAGGACATCCGGGCGGGGCAGGCGGTGCTTCCGGCCGGGCGCCGGCTGCGACCCCAGGACGTGGCGCTGCTCGCCTCGATCGGATGCGGCCGGGTGCCCTGCGTGCGCCGGCCGCGGGTGCGCCTGGTCATCACCGGCGACGAGCTCCTGCCGCCCGGAAGCCGGCCCGAGGGCGCGCGGATCGTGGACTCGAACTCGGTCATGCTCGAGGCCCTCGTGGCCCGGGACGGGGGTATCGTCCTCCCCTTCGAGATCCTCCCGGACGAGCCGGCGCGGATCCGGACAGCGCTCGCCGAACCCGGCGCGGAGGTGGTGCTCGTTTCCGGGGGGAGCAGCGTCGGCCAGGAGGACCACGCCCCCCGACTCGTGGCGGAGCTCGGCTCCCTCGACTTCCACGGCATCGCGATGCGGCCCTCGAGCCCGGCCGGCGTGGGGCGGCTCGGCGGGAGCACCGTCTTCCTGCTGCCCGGCAATCCGGTGAGCTGCCTCTGTGCCTACGATTTCTTCGCGGGACCCGTGATCCGGGTGCTCGGCGGGGGCAGCTTCGACTGGCCCCATCCGCGCCGCCGGCTGCCCCTCGCCCGCAAGATCAGCTCCCAGGTGGGCCGGGTGGACTACGTCCGGGTGGCCGTCGAGCAGGGGCGTGCAGTTCCCCTCGCCACCTCGGGTGCCTCGATCCTCTCCTCCACGGTTCGAGCCGACGGCTTCGTCGTCGTGCCTCGGGACTGCGAGGGCATGGCCGAGGGGGAGGAGGTGGAGGTGCGGCTCTACGATCCGGGGGCCGTCGGGTGAAGCAGCGCCAGTTCCTCGAGGTCCTCGACCGCGACGAGGCGGAGCGCCGCTGGCGCGCCGCGCTCCGGGTCGAGCGCCTGCCCGCCGAGGAGGTCGCGCTGGGCCGCGCCCTCGGGCGGGTGCTCGCCCGGGACGTCCGCAGCCCGGTGGACGTCCCGGGCTTCGACCGCTCCAACATGGACGGATTTGCGGTGCGGGCCGAGGACACCTACGGAGCCAGCGAGGAGGCGCCTCGCCGGCTCCGCCTGCTGCCGGGTTCCATCCCCACCGGGGTGGTGCCCGCGGCGGTCGTGGAGCCGGGGACCGCACTGGCCATCGCCACCGGTGGCATGTTGCCCCGGGGCGCCGATGCCGTGGTGCCGGTGGAACACACCGATGTGGAGGGTCGCGACCTCCTGGTTCGGCGGCCGGCGGTGCCGGGGGGCGCCGTCTCCTTCGCGGGCACCGACATCGGCCGGGGCGAAACCGTGCTCTTCGCCGGGGCGGTCCTCGGCTCGCGGGAGACGGGGCTGCTCGCCGCCGTGGGCCGGGCCTCCGTTCCGGTCGTCCGCCGGCCCCGGGTCGCCATCCTCTCCACCGGGGACGAGATCGTGGCCCCGGGTGAGGCCATGCAGCCGGGTCTCGTCTTCGACAGCAACGCCCGGATCCTCGCGGATGCGGTGCGGGAGCTCGGCGGGGAGCCCGTCGTGCTCGGCATCTTCCGGGACGACGAGGCGGCGCTCCGGGAAGGCCTCTCCCGCGCCCGGGACGAGGCGGATCTCGTGCTGCTTTCGGGCGGAACGAGCAAGGGGGAGGGCGACCTGTGCGCCCGGGTCGTGGGCGAGCTCTCTCCAGGCATCGTCGTGCACGGCGTCGCGCTCAAGCCCGGCAAACCCATCTGCCTGGCATCGGACCGCGGCCGGCCCGTAGTGGTGCTGCCGGGATTCCCGACTTCGGCGATCTTCACCTTCCACGAGCTGGTGGCGCCGCTTCTGCGGGAGATGTCGGGGCTGCCGCCTGGCCGCCGGGAGTCCCACCGCGCCCGGCTCGCGGTGCGGGTGGCCTCCGAGCGCGGCCGCCTCGAATACCTCCTGGTCGGCCTCGTGCGCCGGCGGGATGGGGGGCTCGCCGCCTACCCGATGGGCCGCGGCAGCGGCTCGGTCACGACCTTCAGCCGCGCCGACGGTTTCGTGCGGATCCCGCGCCAGACCGAGCTGGTGGAGGAGGGCGAGGAGGTGGAGGTGGTCCGCCTGGGCTCGGCCGCGGAGCCCCCGGACCTCGCGGTGGTGGGCAGCCACTGCGCGGGCCTCGACCGCCTCGCGGGGGTGCTCGTGCGGCGCGGCTTCCGGGTCAAGGTGCTGGCAGTCGGTTCGCAGGCCGGGCTCGCTGCCGCCACCCGCGGCGAGTGCGATGTCGCGCCCATCCACCTGCTCGACCCGGAGACCGGCCGCTACAACGAGCCCTTCCTCGCGCCGGGACTGCGCCTGGTTGACGGCTACCGACGCATGCAGGGCGTGGTGACGCGCCCGGAGGAGACCCGCGGCGTGGAGGAGCTGCTCGCCGACCCTGGCGCCAGGATGGTCAACCGGAATCGCGGCAGCGGGACCCGGGTGCTGCTCGACCGCCTGC
>JALSIO010000379.1 GCA_026989995.1 Myxococcales bacterium | reverse complement strand
GCGCTTCGCCGAGCGCTTCGCCACGGACTTCCGCAGCATCGACCGGGTCTTCCTGGGTGAGCTCCGGCAGCACTTCGCCGACGCCGAGATCGCAGAGCTCGGCCTGATGATCTCCCAGTACGTGGGCCTGGGCCGTCTGCTCGTGGTGTTCGGAGCCCACCTGGGGGCCCAGGCCCCCTACGTTCCCGACGCCACCCTCGACGAGGCCGAGACTTCCGAGGAGGCGAGATCATGAGTGGGACCGGAACCCGGGCCGGCGATCCGGGACGCCCGCCCCCGCCCTGGCTCGTGAAGGCGATGACCCGGGCCCACGTGGCGCTCCACCGCCTGACCGGGGGTCGGCTTTTCAACACCCTCGCCGGCCGCGACGTGTGTTTCGTGACCATGACCGGTGCGAAGACGGGCCGCAAGATCACCGTGCCGCTCATGCACGTGCCCTACGGCGAGGGCGTCCTCCTCGTCGCCTCCCAGGGCGGCGCACCGAGGAACCCGGTGTGGTACCGGAACCTCGTCGTTCACCCGGACATCGAGGTGGAACACCGTGGTCGGCGCATGAAGCTGCGGGCCCGGCTCGCCCGGCCCCAGGAGAAGGCGACCCTGTGGCCGATCTGCGACCGGTACTACCCGCCCTACGCCGACTATCGCCGGCGCACCGAGCGGGACATCCCGATCTTCGTCTGCGAGCCCCGGGACCACGGCGGGACATCGACCGGCTCCGGACGATCCGCAGCCTCCCCCGCGTCTTGACAAGCCATTGATTTATCGTATGTTTTGACAACTCGCGCCTCCGCCGTGCTCGCCTTCCCGTTGCGATCGGGCGCTTCGTGTCCCAGGTGGCAGCTTCGCGGCCGGGCGGCGCACGCCGGGCGGGCCCGGCCCCCCGCAGCGGCCCCGGCCGGGCGTGGGCCACCGGAAGCTGTGCACCCGGACGGAGGAGCTCGATGACACCCCCCCGCGAAGCCCCCGCCTTCCGCCCCCTGTCCGCGAGCCAGATCGAGGCGATTCCCGCCTTGAAACGGGTTCCGGCCGACAGGCGGTGGGCCATGCGGGTGGTCGCGGCCGTCCTTCCCTTCCGCGTGAATCCCTACGTGGTCGAGCAGCTCATCGACTGGGACCGGGTACCGGACGACCCGATCTTCCGGCTCACCTTTCCCCAGCCCGAGATGCTCGATCCGGACGACTTCCGGCGGATGGACGCCCTCCTGCGGCGCGGCGCCCCGCCCGAGGCGGTGCGCCAGGCCGCGCGCTCGATCCGGCACAGGCTGAATCCGCATCCCGGAGGCCAGCTCGAGCTGAACGTACCCACCCTCCACGACCAACGCGTGGCCGGCATGCAGCACAAGTACAGGGAGACCGTGCTCTACTTCCCGGCCTCCGGGCAGACCTGCCACGCCTACTGCACCTACTGCTTCCGTTGGGCGCAGTTCGTGGGCGATCGGGAACTCCGCTTCGCGAGCACGCGTCCGGGAACACTCTTCCGGTACGTGGCCGAACATCCCGAGGTGACGAGCGTCCTGATCACCGGTGGCGACCCCATGGTGATGAAGGCCGAGAAGCTCGAGGAGATCGCGGAGGGCCTGCTCGAGATCGAGCACGTGCAGAGCATCCGGATCGGCACCAAGGCCCTTGCCTACTGGCCCTACCGCTTCACCTCGGCACCCGATGCCGATCGGCTGTTGCACCTCTTCGAGCGGGTTCGGGCCCGGGGCCGCCACCTGGCGCTCATGAGCCACTACAGCCATCCGCGGGAGCTCGAACCTCGAGTGGCCCGGGAGGCGCTGCGCCGGGTCCAGGACGCGGGCGCGGTGGTGCGCTGCCAGGCCCCCCTGATCCGGTACGTCAACGACGACGCCGACGCGTGGGCCGAGCTCTGGAACCAGCAGGTGCGCCTCGGGGCCGTCCCCTACTACCTCTTCGTGGAACGCGACACGGGTCCGCGAGACTACTTCGCCGTGCCCCTCGCCCGGGCGCTCCGCATCTACCAGTCGGCCATCCGGCGGGTCGGCGGGCTCGCACGGACGGTGCGGGGGCCGTCCATGTCGGCGACGCCCGGCAAGATCCTGGTGAGTGGAACTGCCGAGCTCGCCGGCGAGCGCGTCTTCGTGCTCGAGTTCCTCCAGGCCCGGGATCCCGAGTGGGTGGGCCGGCCCTTCTTCGCGCGCTTCGACCCGGGGGCGCGCTGGATCGACGAGCTCCGGCCTGCGTTCGGCGAGGACGGGTTCTTCTTCGAGAAGGCGCTCGCCCCGGCGCGCCGGGAGCCCTGACGCCCGGACGAGCGGCTCAGAGCGGAACGCGCTCGGCGCACAGGCCGAGGCGGAAGCACGCGCCCCCGAGCGGCGAGGTTCCCACCGTGAGGGTCCCGCCCTGCTCCCGGGCCAGGACCCGGGCGGCGGTGAGCCCGAGCCCCCGCCCTCCCTCCTTGGTGCTGACAAAGGAGTGGAGGATGCGGCTCCGGTCCTCCTCGGCGACCCCATGGCCGTCGTCGTGGACCTCGATCGCGACCTCGCCGTTGCGTGGCACGAGGCGGAGCAGGATGCGGCGGGCGCCGGCCTCCCCGGCGTTGATGAGCAGGTTCAGCACCGCGCGGCGGAGCAGATCCACCGGGGCCACCCGCGGGCCGTCCGGGGGCACCTCGAGGTGGAGGACCGACCGGCGCAGCGCCCGGTGCCGACGGGCGAGTTCGGCCGACTCGCGGAGCACGCGGCCGAGATCCGCCTCCCGGCCCTCGGGACCGGCGCGGCCCACCCCGAGCAGGGAGCCCGCCAGGCTCCCGATGTCGCCCAGGGTCGCCGAAAGCTCGTCTGCGATCCCCCTTGCGGCCCGCGCGTCGTCGGCGAGCTCGCGGAGCTCGGCGAGCTGGACGGCGCAGACCTGCAGCAGGTTGTTGATGTCGTGGCCCACCGCCGACGCGAGCACCGCGACGTCGACGCCCTCGTCCCGAGCGTGGGCGGCGCGGAGCGCCCGGAAGGCGCGGCCCGTCCGGGCCCGGTTCCGCAGGAGCAGGGACGCCGAGATCGCGAAGACGATC
>JALSIO010000378.1 GCA_026989995.1 Myxococcales bacterium | reverse complement strand
TGGTCCGACGCCGCCAACCCGCCCCGCGCTCTCCCCTCGCCCTCCCCCATCGGAGCGATCCTGTAGCACAGCGGGCGGGAGGCGGGCCGCCGGCACCGGCAGCGCCCCGCTCGGCCACCGGCAAGAGCCGCGGCACCGTCTGCGGAGGGCTGCCTCGCCGAAGCCCGATCGCCCGAGGAGCACCTCGAGGGCCTCGAGGCTCTCCTGCAGGCGTTCCGAGAAGGCGCGGTAGTCCGCCTCGTCGCAGCGCTCGCGGACGACGAGCTCGCCCATCGGCGGGAGTGTGCCAGCTCCGCGGGCACCGGGCCCGCCCGCGGGCGACCCGCTCGTGAACGCGGCCGGAGTCGGGCTAAGCTCGGTGCCGACGCCGCGCCCGGAGGAGGCCCCGTGAAATTCGGCATCTTCTACGAGCACCAGCTCCCGCGACCCTGGCACGAGCAGTCGGAGCAGCAGCTCTTCGACGAGGCCCTCGAGCAGGTCGAGCTCGCCGACCGCCTCGGCATCGACTACGCCTGGGAGGTCGAGCACCACTTCCTCGAGGAGTACTCCCACTCCTCGGCGCCCGAGGTCTTCCTGGCCGCCTGCTCGCAGCGCACGCAGCGCATCCGCCTCGGCCACGGCATCGTGCTGATGCCGCCGGCGTACAACCACCCCGCGCGGGTGGCCGAGCGCATCGCGACCCTCGACCTCGTCTCCCACGGCCGGATCGACTTCGGCACCGGCGAATCCTCCTCGCTCGCCGAGCTCGGCGGCTTCGGGGTGCCCGTGGAGCGCAAGCGCGACCAGTGGCGGGAGTGCGTGGAGGAGGTCTGCAAGATGATGGTCATGGAGCCCTACCCGGGCCACCGGGGGGAGGCCTTCTCCATGCCCGTGCGCAACGTGGTCCCGAAGCCGGTGCAAAAGCCCCACCCGCCGCTCTGGGTGGCGTGCTCGAACCGGGAGACCATCAAGCTCGCGGCCCGCCTCGGCATGGGCGCCCTGACCTTCGCCTTCGTGGACACCGAGGAGGCGAAGCGCTGGGTCGACGACTACCACGAGATCTTCGCGCGGGAGTGCGTCCCCATCGGGTTCGCGCCGAACCCGCAGATCGCCATGGTGACGGGCTTCTCCTGCCACCGGGACGAAGCCGAGGCCCGGCGCCGCGGCGAGGACGGCTTCCGGTTCTTCGGCTACGCCCTCGGCCACCACTACATCTTCGGGGCCCACGTCCCGTCCCGGACGGACATCTGGAAGCGCTTCGAGGCGGCTCGCCCCAACCTGCCGCCGGCCGACGAGCGGCGCGGCATCGGTACCCCCGATCAGCTCCGGGAGCACCTGCGCGGCTTCGAGGAGGCGGGCGTGGACCAGGTGATCTTCATCCAGCAGGCGGGCAGGAACCGCCACGAGCACATCTGCGAGTCCCTCGAGCTCTTCGGTCGCGAGGTGCTTCCGGAGTTCCGGGAGCGGGAGGAGCAGGAGGCGCCGCGGCGGGCGGCGCGGCTCGCGCCGGCCATCGAGGCGGCGCTCGCGCGCAAGGAGTTCCCGAAGCCGCTCGCCCCCGAGGAGATCCCGGAGATCGTCGCGCTCGGGCGGCAGATCGTGGAGCAGCGGCCACCGGAGCAGCAGGGGGAGCCGGCCGTGGCCACCAGCGGAAGCGGCCTCACGGTGCCGCTGCGCGACCCGGCGGAATCGGCCTAGGCCCCCTCCCCGCCCGGGCCGTCGAAGCTTCCGTGCCGCCCCTCGCCGGCCGCGAAGCGACGGGCCCCGGCGACCGTCTCCCCGGAGGCGATCACCGCGAGGCCGAGGCGGCTCTCCTCGCGAAGCGCCTCGTCGAGCGAGAGGTTCCACTGGCGGTAGGCGGAGAGCCGATCGCCGCGGAGGCAGCGCTGGGGAAAGCGCCCCAGCTCGCGGGCCAGCTCGAGGGAGGCTTCGAGGGCGCGGCCGGGCTCCGCGATCCGGTTGGCGAGCCCGATGGCGAGGGCCTCCTCGGCAGGCACCGGGCGCCCGGTCAGGATGAGGTCGAGGGCCCGGCTCAGCCCGATCAGGCGCGGAAGCCGCACCGTCCCGCCGTCCACGAGGGGCACGCCGAAGCGGCGGCAGAAGACGCCGAAGACCGCGTCGCGGGCCACGACCCGCAGATCGCACCAGAGCGCGAGTTCGAGGCCGCCGGCCACGGCGTGGCCCTCCACCGCGGCGATCACGGGCTTTCCGAGGAGCATGCGGGTCGGGCCCATGGGGCCGTCTCCATGGAGGGCGACGCGGTTGCCGCGTCGACCGGCCACGGCCTTGAGATCGGCACCCGCGCAGAAGGTGCCGCCCGCGCCGGTGAGGACGGCCACATCGAGGTCCGGGTCCGCGTCGAAGGCCCGGAAGGCGTCGGCGAGCGCCGCGGCGGTGGGACCGTCGACGGCGTTGCGGACCTCGGGCCGGTCGATGGTGATGATCGAGGTGCGGCCGTCGCGGGCGGTCGAGACCGTGGCCATGGTGCCCTCCTTCGCGGGGCGCCCGCTCCGGGCCCGCCGCAGGGCAGACGGTACAATGCGCCCTTTGAGGAGTGGCCGGGAGCGGGCGTGCCGCTCCGGCCGCGCGGCATCGTCCCGGGCCCGGGGGGCGCCCCCCGCGGCCTGGACCGGCGGCGGCCCGGCGCAGCCGCCGCGGCGCGAAGCCGGCGGCGGTGGCGCCCGGAAGGCCGCAGCCCTCGCCCGACGGGGGCGGAGGGGCATTCCCCCGGCCGGCGGAAGGGAAGGTCGACGGGTCGGCCGATCGCGAGGTCGGCCTGGTTCATCGGAGGAGCACGTGGAGGTACCCCTTCTCGTCAACGACTTCCTCGAGCGCGCGGCCCGGCTCTACGCCGGGAAGACGGCCGTCGTCGACGGGGAGCGGCGCTTCACGTACCGCGAGTTCGAGGAGCGGGTCCACCGGCTGGCCCACGGCCTGCTGGGCTGCGGGCTGTCGCGGGGGGACCGGGTCTGCATCCTGAGCCCCAACTCGCACTTCTTCCTTGAGAGCTTCTACGGCACGAGCCTCACGGGGCTGGTCCTCGTCCCGTTGAACTACCGCCTCGTG
>JALSIO010000377.1 GCA_026989995.1 Myxococcales bacterium | reverse complement strand
ATCCCGGTCGATGGCACCGGCACGCACCGCCGGGTCGTTGGCGACCATCGCCACGGCCCGCCCGCCGATCCTCGCCAGGGCCGTCACCAGCGCCGCCCCGAAGCGGGGGTGCACCTCGAGCAGCGAGCCCTCGTCGACCAGATGGGCGAGCACGCGCCGCATCGAATAGGGGCGCCGCCCGTCCGGTGGGATCAGCTCGGGCAGCTCGGGCACCTCGCGGGGCGCCGTCCGCGGACCTTCCTCGCGGGGCGGCGCCTCGCCGCGGCGGCTCGGGAGATAGCCGAGCCACCGCCGGGCCAGCGCGATGGCCTCGCGGTCGTCGTCGACCACCCGGTGGGCGAGCCCGGACACCGTTTCGCAGACCTCGGCGCCGCCGAGCTCCGCCGGGGTGACCTCCTCCCCGGTGGCCGCGCGCACCAGCGGCGGTCCACCCGAGAAGAGCGCCGCGCCCCGCGTCATCACCGTGAAGTCGGAGAGCGGCGCGGCCAGCGCGCCGTGCCCGGCGGAGTAGCCGAGCACGAGGCAGACCACGGGAACGCGACCGGCGAGGTCCGCCAGGGCGAGGAGGTCGTTGGGCGTCCGCCCCGGCGGATGGCGCTCCTGCAGCCGGTGACCCGCGCCGTCGAGCATCACGACCAGGGGCACCCGTTCCCGCAGCGCGAGCTCGGCCAGACGCGTGCGCTTGGCCATGGCGGCGGCGCCGATGGACCCCCCGAGCACGCTGAAGTCCTCCGCCCCGGCCAGCACGGGGCGGCCCTCGACGCGACCGAAGCCGGCCACGAAGGCATCCGCGGGTGCCCGCTCCCCGCCGGCGAGCGGGCCGAGCTCGGTCATGCGCCCGCCGTCGAAGAGCGCGGCGAGCCGGGCCCGGGCGTCGATCTTGCCCCGGGCCCGGACCAGCCGCTCGAGGCGCTCCTCGCCACCCATGGCGCGGGCGGCGCGGCGCCGCCGGGAGAGCTCCTCCAGAAGCGGGGTCCACGCGGAGGCGCCGCGGGCAGCGGGCGGCGCAGGGCTCGCGCCGGACGCGGGTGCGGCGCCCCCCGCTCCGCGGCCTCCCCGTTCGCCCTGGGCCCCGTCGGATCGGGTGGTTTCGTCCGCCATGGGTGCGCGCTCCTCCGGGCCCGTCCTCCCTCGGCGCAGCGCACCGGGGGCCGGCTATCTTAGCCGCCCCGGAGGAGCCATGGCCGACGCGTCCCACGGTGGAGAAGCCCCCGAATCCGACTCCGGGTCGATGCAGCCCGACCGGGCGGGTGCGACGCTGCCGGACGGCCTGGTGGCGGTGGTCAAGCGGGACTGCCCGACCTGCCAGCTCGTCGTCCCGGTGCTCCGCCAGCTCGCGGAGGCGGGATCCCTCACCGTCTGCTCCCAGGACGACCCGGGCTTCCCGGAGGGTCTGCCCGTCCGCGACGACCGGGAGCTCGAGGTCTCCTTCGACCACCGCATCGAGGCGGTCCCGACGCTGCTCCGCATCGAGGGGGGAATCGAGCGGGACCGCGCCGTGGGCTGGGACCGGGAGGACTGGGAGCGCGTCTCCGGGCTATCCGGTCTCGGCCCGGAGCTGCCGGCGTGGCGGGCCGGGTGTGGATCTCTCTCGGCCGACCCGGACCGCAGGCGCCACCTCCGCGCCCGCTTCGAGGCCGGGCGCCTGCGCTCCCGGCGGATCGCCCTCGATCCCTGGCAGGACGAGATCGAGGCCCTCTTCGACCGCGGCCTCACCGACGGCCTCCCCGTGGTGCCGCCCACGCCGGAACGGGTGCTGGCCATGCTCGAGGGAACCTCCCGCGACCCGGACGAGGTCGTGGCGGTGGTTCCCCCGGACGGCGTGCCCTGCACGGTGGAGAAGGTCGCCGTCAACGCCGTCATGGCCGGGTGCCGGCCCGAGTACCTCCCCGTCGTGCTCGCGGCGGTGGAGGCCGCCTGCACGGACGCCTTCAACATGCACGGGCTGCTCGCCACGACCATGCCCGTAGGTCCGGTGATCGTGGTCAACGGTCCCATCCGCCGGCGCATCGGCATGAACTCGGGCATCGATGTCTTCGGCCAGGGCAACCGCGCCAACAGCACCATCGGCCGGGCGCTTCAGCTCGTGGTCCGCAACGTGGGAGGCGGGCGACCGGGGGAAGTGGATCGCGCCACCTTCGGGCAGCCCGGGAAGATCGGTTTCTGCTTCCCGGAGGACGAGGAGGGCTCGCCCTGGCCGCCGCTCTCCGCCGAGCTCGGCTTTCCCGAGGGCACCTCCACGGTCACCCTCTTCCCCGGGGAGGCCCCCCGAAGCATCGTGGACCAGGCCTCCCGCGACCCCGAATCCCTGGCGCGGAGCTTCGCCGCCAACCTCCGGACCCTGCACCACCCCAAGCTGGTGCTGGCCTTCGACTGCCTGCTCGCCGTCTCCCCCGAGCACGCGCGCGTCTTCCGGGAGGCCGGCTGGAGCCGGAAGGACCTCGTCGCCCGCCTGCACGAGCTCCTCCAGATCCCCGGGCGGGAGCTCGTCCGGGGCGCCGGGGGAATCGCCGAGGGCATGCCCGAACAGCTCGCCGGGGCCACGCTTCCCAAGTTCCGGCCCGGCGGCATCTTCGTGGTGCACTGCGGGGGGCGGGCCGGACTCTTTTCGGCGATGATCGGGGGGTGGGTCAACGGCGATATGGGCAGCCAGCCCGTGACACGGGAGATCGAGACACCATGAGCACCGCAACCCCCGCCCCGGCGGCGCGCGTCCTGCTCGACCCCACCGGCGAGCGCGAGCCGCCGCAGAGAAAGCGCCTCCCCCGCCCGGCCCGTCTGCGGGGCCTGCGGGTGGGTCTGCTCGACATCTCCAAGCCACGGGGCGACGTCTTCCTCGACCGCCTCGAGGAGCACCTCCGGGAGCGGGGCGCGGTGGTCCACCGCTTCCGGAAACCCACCTTCACCAAGCCGGCGCCGATCGACCTGCGCCAGGAGATCGCGAGCCGCTGCGAAGCCGTGATCGAGGCCCTCGCCGACTGAGGAAGCTGCACGTCGTGCAGTGTGCACGACATGGCGGAGCTCGAGGCCCTCGGGGTGCCGGGGCTCTTCGTC
>JALSIO010000376.1 GCA_026989995.1 Myxococcales bacterium | reverse complement strand
CCGGACGCGCAGCGCGAGCGCCTCGAGCGGAGGGGCCTTTGCACGCACCTCGCGGCTGCGGATGTCGCGGGCGGGCCGCCCCTGCTCCGCGAGTCGCGCCTCGGCCCGCTCGCGCAGGTTGGTCGTCCGGCTCCCGGCCAGGATCGAGGTGGAGGGGATGTCCCGGATCACCCGGGCGAGGCGACAGGTCGGCGGCGTCGACGCGAGGCACTCGGTGACGAGATCGAGCAGCGCCTCCTCCGGGTAGGGCTGCCAGCGCCCCGCCCGGTGGAGCTCGACGAGCTCCGCCGTCTCGAGGAGGCTGGTGGGATAGAGCTTCACCTCATCGGGCACGAGCCCCGGATCGGAGAAGACACGCCGGTAGTCGGCGAGGTCGGTGGCCGGGGTCGCGCCGGCGAGATTGAGCATCACGTGGGCCTGCACCTTGAAGCCGGCGCGGCGGAGCCGGGTCGTGGCCGCCCGGCTGGCCTCCACGTCGTGCCCGCGGCGGTTCAGGCGGAGGATCCGGTCCCGGGTGCTCTGGTAGCCGAGCTGCACGCGCGTGACCCCGAGCCGGCGAAGCCGCAGCACCTCGGCCTCGTCGACGCGGTCCGGCCGCGTCTCGACGGTGAGACCGACGCAGCGGACCCGCGCCGTCTCGTTGGCCGCGAGCGCGCCCTCGAGGTCTGCCGCGGTGGTCGCGGGAGGGCACCCGTCCCGGCGACGCGCCACCCATTCGTTGTAACGCCCGCGCACCGCGTCCGGAGGCGGGGCCTCGGGCCCTCCGGGCCCGGCCTCCGCGGGAGGCGGCGCCCGGCCCGCGCCGTGGTCGGTCATCGCCTCGAGACAGCGGGCCACGAACCAGCGCCGGTAGGGTTCCGGGTACGAGGAGAAGGTTCCTCCGAGGACGAGGAGCTCGACCTTGTCCACGGCGTGGCCGTTGCGCGCGAGGGCCTCGAGGCGGTGCCAGGTCTGGAGGTAGGGGTCGAAGCCGTGCGAGGCCGCCCGCTGGCACCCGGGCTCCTCGGGCAGGTAGCTCTTCGGCATCCTCACGTCGCTCGGGCAGAAGATGCAGCGCCCCGGGCAGGGATGCGGCTCGGTGAAGACCGTCACCACGGTCACGCCGGAGAGCGAGCGGACCGGCTTCTTCCGAAGCAGGGGAGCGAGATCGCGGCCGCCGAGGCGTTCCCGCCAGCGCTCCGGGGAGGCACGCCAGGCGTCGAGGATCTCCCGCTTGGACCAGAACCCCTTTCCCCGCCGCGGGTGCTGCCGGAGAATGCGGTCGAGGGTCGGTCCGGTGAGCGGGTGGCCGGAACGGACCACGTCCACGACCCGGTCCACGACGGCGAGCAGCGAGGGGTCGGGGGCTTCGGAGGCGGCGGGCGGCGAGCCCGCCTCGGCGCCGGATCGAAGGGATCGAAGGGGCAGGGAGTTGGACGAGGCCACCGCCACCGCGCTCGACGAGGTGAACCGCCGCTTCTACGCGGCGGAGGCGTCGGAGTTTAGCGCAAGGCGCACGGGGCCCTGGTCCGGCTTCGAGGCCCTGCTTTCCCTCCTTCCCCGCCCCGGGGACGGGGCGCGCCCGCTTCGCGTCCTCGATGCGGGCTGCGGCAACGCGCGGCTCGGGCACTTCCTGGCCGAGCACGCCCCTGGCCCCATCGCCTACCTCGGGATCGACCGGGAGCCCCGCATGCTCGACCACGCACGGGCGCGGACCGCCGGGCTCCGGGCGGGCTTCGAGGCCGCCTTCCTGGTGCGCGACCTCGTGGCGGAGGGGCTCCCTCCCGGAGCCGAACAGGCCTTCGACCTCGTCTGCGCCTTCGGCCTGCTCCACGGGATCCCGGCCGAAGCGCGCCGCCGGCGCTGCCTCCTGGAGCTCGCGCGGGCGCTCGCGCCCGGCGGCCGACTCGCGGTGGCGGTCTGGCGCTTCCGCGCCGCGCCCGGGTTCGCGCGGCGGACGGTCCCCTTCCGCGAGCTCGTTCCGCGCCTCGGAATCCGGCTTTCGGGCCCGCCCGAGGACGGGGATCACCTGCTGCTCTTCGCGGGCCGTGCACTCCGGTACTGCCACGAGGTCGACGACGCGGAACTCGAACGCCTGACCGGGGACCTCGGATTGCGGGTGCTCGCCGACTTCGGGGGCCGGGGCGGCGACCAGAACCGCTACCGGGTCCTGTGCCGCGACGCCGCGCCGTGACGGCGCTCCGCGAGCGGATCTGCGGGCTCGCGGCGGTGGAAGAGGCCCTCGCCACGGGACGTCCGGTGCGCTTCGTCCTCCTCGATCGCGACGATCCCCGGCCGGAGCTCGCTTCGCTCGGCGAGAAGGCCCGTCGCCGCGGCATCGCCGTCGCCCGCACGAGCCCGCGGGAGCTCTGGCGCCTGGCCACCCCGGCTGCGCCCACCGACGCGCTGGCGCTCGTGGGCCCGCCCCCGCGGGCCACCCTCGCGGAGCTCCTGGACCGCCCCGGGCCCGTGTGGCTCCTCGCCGGCATGCGCTACCCCGGCAACACCGGCTTCGCCATCCGGACGGCGGAGGTCTCCGGCGCGGCCGGCGTCGTGGTGGACGCCCGCTTCGAGGCGGGAACCCGGCGGGACGCGCTCCGGGCCGCGATGGGCGCCCACCGCTTCTTCCCCGTGCTCTTCGACGCCGCCGAGGCGGCGGTGGCCGCGGCGCGTCGCGCCGGGCGGCAGGTGATCGCGATCGAGGACCGCGGCCGGCGCAGCCCCTTCGAGGTCGATCTCCGCCCGCCCGGCCTGCTGGTGGTGGGAGGCGAGCGGGAGGGCATCCCGCCCGCGATCCTCGAGGCCGCCGACGAGGTGCTGCGCATCCCCATGCGGGGCTTCATCCCGGCCTACAACGTCCAGGCGGCGATGGCCATCGTGACCGGGGAGTGGCTCCGGCAGTCCGGCGGCTGAAGGGACCGGGGGCTCAGGCGTCGGGCGCGGCAGCCCGGAAGAAGAGCACCGACTCGAGCCGCCCGCCGGAAGCCACGGCGAGCAGCCGGGCACCGAGGGCGCGGACTGCGTCGCCGAAGCCCCGGCCGAGCCCCAGGGACCGCGGCGGAAGCGGCCGGGCGCGCCCGAGGTGG
>JALSIO010000375.1 GCA_026989995.1 Myxococcales bacterium | reverse complement strand
GACGAACCCGTGCGCGCTCCCGGGCGGGTGCCGCTCGATCCCGAGCTCGAGCGACGCCTGCGCGAGCTCGGCTACCTGGGTGAGGGGTGAGAGCCCACCTCCCCGAGCGGGTCGCGGCGCTGCTGCTCCTGGCCGCGGTCGTCGCGGTCTACGCGCCGGTTCGCGCGCACGGCTACCTCCTCTACGACGACGACCTCTACCTCGTGCGCAACCCGCACCTCCGGCTGGGCCTCTCCCTGGAGGGGCTCCGATTCGCCTTCACCAGCTTCTACGGCGCGAACTGGTTCCCGCTCACCTGGCTCTCGCACCTGGTGGAGTGGGAGCTGCACGGGCTCGACCCGGGCCTGGTGCACCTCGCCAATCTGGCCCTCCACCTCGGGGCCACCCTGCTGGTGGGCGGGACGGCGCGTGCCCTCGGGCTTGGCCCGTGGTCGGCGCTCCTCGCGGCCGCGATCTTCGGGCTCCATCCCCTGGCAGTGGAGAGCGTGGCGTGGGCGACCGAGCGCAAGGGGCTGCTCGCGGCGCTCTTCTACCTCCTCGCCGTGCGCATCCATGTGGGGAGCCGGCCCGGGGCCTCACCTGCCCGCGGATGGCGGGCGCTCGCGCGGCCCGCAGCCACCACCTCCGCCGGAATGGCGGCGTTGCTCGCCAAGCCCGTGGCCGTGACCCTCCCCGCCGCCCTCCTCCTCCTCGACGCGTGGCCGCTGCGCCGCCTCGCGCGGGAGCCGCGCCGGGTCCTGGCGGAGAAGCTCCCCCTGCTGCTTCTGGCGGCGGGCGCCGCGGTCATGACGGTCCGGGCCCAGGCCGGCGCCGGAACCGTGGTGCCGGTGTCGGCCCTTCCCCTGGATGCCCGGATCGCCAATGCGGTGGGAGCCTGTCTCCTCCACCTGAAACACTTCCTCTGGCCGAGCGGGCTCGCCGTCTTCTACCCCCACCCCCAGGAGGGCTTCGGCGCCATGGCGGCGCTCGGGGCGGGGTTGCTCCTCGCGGGCACCGCGTCCGGCGTCGCCCTCGCCCGTCGCCATCCGCACTCCTGGGGATGTGTTCTCGCGGCGTGGCTCTGGTACCTGGGCACCCTCTCGCCCACCCTGGGGCTCGTGCAGGTGGGCAGCCAGGCCACGGCGGATCGCTACGCCTACCTCCCGATGGCCGGCCTCGCCGTGGGATCGGCGGTGGCCCTCGCCCGCGGGGCGGCACGGCTCCGCAGGTGGGGCGTCCCGGCGGCGTGGTTCACCCTCATCGCCCTCGCCCTGCTCGCCGCGCTCGGTGCCGCCGCCGCCCGCCAGGTCGCCGTGTGGCGGAGCACCGAGTCGCTCTTCCGTCACGCGCTCGCCGTCACCGGACCGAACGCCGTGGCGCTCGGCCATCTCGCCGGTGCGCTCGAGGAGCGCGGGGCCGCGGAGGAGGCCTTCGCCCTCTACGAGCACGCCCACGCGCTGGCCCCGGGCGACCCGGTGGTGGCCAACAACCTCGCGTGGCTGCTCGCGACCCATCCGGATCCGGCCCGGCGCGATCCCGACAGGGCGGTGGAGATCGCCCGCGAGGCCGCGAGACGCGCCCGCCGTCTCGGCCGGCCGGACCCCGTCCTGCTCGACACGCTCGCTGTCGCCTACGCCGCGGCCGGGCGCCCGGCCGATGCGCTCCGCGTGGCCGGGGCCGCCGAGGCGCTGTTCCGGGCCCGGGGGCGGCTCGCCGAGGCGGAGGCCACCGCCGCCCGGCGCGAGCGGTACCGGCGGCTGCTCGAGTCGCCCTGAGTCCGAGCGCGGGCTCGGGGCCCAGGGGTGCCCGCGCCGGGGCCTGCCTGGGTCAGCCGGCTCCCCGGGTGGCCACGTGGGGGGGCGGCCTCGCGGGCTCGCGCCGGGTGGATCCGGCGGCGGGTTCCGGGCCCGCACCTTTCCGGCCGGCCGGGCCCGCCGGCTCGGCGAGCTCCTCGCGGGCGCGGTCGAGGGCCTTCCGGATCAGGGTGCTGCCGGGCTCGAGCTCGGCGGCCCGCTCGAGCGCGTCCACCGCGCCCTTCGGGTCTCCGGACCGGAGCCGGCGGACGCCGAGCCGGTATTGGGCTCGGGAGTGGTCGGGATCGAGGGCCACCGCCCGTTCGAGGGCCGCGCTCGCCTCGGCGGGGCTTCCGAACCGCTCGTGCCAGTTCGCGAGCTCGATCAGGGCTTCGGCGGTCGGGTGGAGCTCGAGGCTCCGTTCGAGCTCCCGCCGGGCCCGGGCGGCGTCCCCGGCGCCGAGGGCCACCCGCGCCAGGGCGAGATGGGCGCGCGGGCTGTCCCGGCCGAGCCGGGCCAGGCGGTCCACGGCACGCCGCAGGCGGGGAAGGTCCATGCGCTCGGCCGCCCGGCGGAAGCCGAACTCCGCCTCCGTGTAGGCGAGGCCGGTGACCGCCAGGGAGAAGGCCCCGGCGAGCAGCAGGACGGGGCGGAGCCAGGGCCGGCGGGGCTCCACCTCCGGTTCGGGCACCGGCTCGCGGACGAGAACCCGCGCCACCCGGCCGTCCCGCAGCTTCCAGATCGCCCCGTCGAGCGCGAAGTGGTGGAGGTTCACCAGGGCGGCGGCCAGAAGGCCGAGCCCGAAGTCGAAGGGGAGGCGCCCGAGGCCACCGGGGGCGAAGAGCAGGGTCGGGAGGGTCCACAGGGCAGCGCCGAGGAGCAGGCACTCGCCCAGGTAGCGGAGCCGGACCCGCGGCTCGGACGCGCCGCAGGCGTAGAAGGTGGTGAACCAGAGGTATTGCAGGAAGTGACCGACCGCGACCCACATGAGCGTATACGAGGCGTGTTTGGCGGAGAGGGGGTCGAGCTCGCCGAAGAGTCCGAAGTGCCGGGCCGAAGTGGGCAGCCCGAACCAGAGCGCCTGGGTGAGCAGGAGCAGCAGGGCGGGCAGCGGCCGCCGCAGACCCGAAGCGCGCAGGAGGCCGGCGGCGCCCAGGGTGGCCGAGAGCAGATAGACGGCGAGGGTCGCCCGGAACAGGGGGGCCGAGATGGGAGCCGGGATTCCCAGCCGGTAGAGCTCGAACACCGTTCCCCGGTGCGTGGCGGGGGCGAAGGTCTCTCCGGGCCCGGCGCCG
>JALSIO010000374.1 GCA_026989995.1 Myxococcales bacterium | reverse complement strand
CGAGATCCGGTGCAGCTGGCGGCGGCCGATGCCGTGGTGGTGCCAGGCGTGGCGGCGGAACGCGCGGCGGTGGTCGAAGTGGACGCGACAGCGGTTGCAGAAGAAGCCGGGCGCGACGACGACATGCGGCGCCGGGTGGGAGGCGCCCGGGTGTGCCCGGTGCCCGGCGCCCGGGTGATGGTGGTGCCCCAGGTGGTGCCGGCGGCCCGGGAAGCCGTGGTGGTGCCATCGGTGGGGGTGGTGACCGTGGAAGCGGTGGCCCGCCTCGCGCACCAGGATGCACGTCGCGGCGCCGTGGGGATGGAGCAGGCCGCCGCTGTGCACGTGGCCGGCTGCCGCCGGGCGGGGAGCCACCGCAAGGGCCACGCCGGCCGCGAGCGCGGCGAGCGCGGCCGCGGTGGGGAGCCGGCGGTGAATCCGGGGTGCCGGGGGTCGCTGGAAGAAAAGTCGCATCGGGGGCCCTCCCTGCCGGTCCGGCGCGCCCGAGGCGGCCCGAAGGGGCCGGCACCGCGCCGGGACCACCCGATTGGACGCAGGCCGCCCCCCGAGATTCGCTCGCGCCCGGCGGGCGGGCCACTCGCCGGATCTCCTGCCGGCGCCGTCGGATTCCGGGCCCCGCCATCGGTTCCGGGGCGCCGGACCGCCGGGAGCGGCCCCGAGGAGCGGGCTGCCGGTCCGGCCCGTCGGGCCCCGGGTGTCACGCCGGGGGCCCGCGCTCCCACCCACCTCCGCTGGGGTAGACTCGAGCGGCCGGGGGGCGGGAGATGCGGAGCGGGGGCGTGGCGCGGATGCGCAGGCGCGGTGTCGATCTTCCCACCCTGGGGCTCCTCGCCGGGATGTACGGCCTGCTGGTCGGAAATGCCCTGCTCTACGCGGCGGCGCCCCTCCCGCTTCCGGTCCATGTGCTGATCTCGGCCGTGGCCATCCATCTGGCGTTCACCATCTGGCACGAGGCCGCCCACCGGAACCTGGCGCGCTCCCCGGCGGTGAACGACCTGCTCGGCGTGCTCGGGATGCTTCCCTACATGACGCCGTACTTCCTGCAGAAGTACGTCCATCTGCAGCACCACGCCCGGCTGAACGAGCCCGGGGATCCCAACCGGCTCTATGCGGAGGGCTCCTTCCTCACCCTGCCGCTCCGCTACGCGCGGGTGCTCTCGTACGCGAAGCGGGTCCTCGACCGGGATCCCCGAAAACCCCTCGAGCGGCGACTCGACGCGGCCTGGCTGGTCGCGCTCGGTGGGATCTTCGCCACCGCCGCGCTGCTCGGCTGGCTCCGGCCGCTCGTGCTGCTCTGGGTGCTCCCGCTGGCCATCGCGAAGGTCGTGATGGACTGGTACATCAACTGGGCACCCCACGTGGGGCTTCCGCCGGATCGGTGGAGGGGCACGCGGGTGCTCGACATCCCCTGGCTGACCCCGCTGGTCCTCGCCCACAACTACCACGCCATCCACCACCTGTGGCCGAGCCTTCCCTGGCACCGCTACCCGGCGGTCTTCCGCGAGAAGGAGGCGCGGCTCCGCGAGCGGGGCGTTCCCATCGCCCGGCGGCTCTCCGGCGCCTTCCGCCGTGCCGCCTCGGGGGAGGGCGTTGCTCTCCCTGGTTGAGACCGCCTGCATCGTCTGCGGGGGCAGCGGCACGGAAGCGGAGGCCACGGGCCGCGACTTCGAGTACGACACCGTCCCCCACGAGTTCCGTTTCGTGCGCTGCCGCGACTGCGGCCATGTCTACCTGAACCCGCGCCCGGCTCCTTCCGAGCTCGGCCGCATCTACCCCCCGAACTACTACGCCTTCTCGGGGGGCGGAAATTCCCTGGTCGCACGGCTGCGGCGGCACTGGGAGGGAGGCAAGGTGCGCCTCTACCGCCGCTACATCGGCGAGGGGCGGCGCCGCATCCTCGACGTGGGCTGCGGCGATGGCCGCTTCCTCGAGCTCCTGCGCGACTACGGCGCCCCGGAATGGGAGCCGGTGGGGATCGACATCGACGAGCGCGCCGTGGCCCGCGCCCGTGCCCGGGGTTTCGAGGCGCGGCTCTGCCGGGTGGAGGACTTCGAGGGCGCCGACGGGACTTTCGATGGCGTGATCATGCTGCAGCTCATCGAGCACGTGGAGGACCCGGCGCGGGTCGCGCAGCGCGTGCACGGCCTGCTCCGGCCGGGTGGGGTCTTCGTGGTGGAGACGCCGAACCTCGGGGGCCTCGACTACCGGCTGTTTCGGGGCCGGCACTGGGGGCACTACCACTTCCCCCGGCACTGGAACCTATTTTCCACCGCGGCGCTCCACCGGATGCTCGAGGAGCGCGGCTTCGAGATCGTCCGCACCGAGTACCTGATCAGCACCTCGGCGTGGATCATCTCCCTGCACAACCGCGCCCTCGACCGTGGCCTCCCCGGACCGGTGGTGCGCTTCTTCCACTACCAGAATCCGCTCCTGCTCGCGCTCTTCGTCGGCTCCGACTGGTTGCGGGCGCGGCTCGGCGGCGTGACCTCGAACCAGCGGGTGATCGCCCGCCGTCGCTGAGCCGATGCGCCCCCGGCGCGCCGCCGGGGACCCGGACGCCCCCTCAGGAACCCTCGGGAGGGGACGGCCCGTCGGAGGCCGTCGGGGGCGCCTGGAAGAGGTCGGCGCCGTCCGGCCCCCAGAGGCGAATCTCCGGGCTCCCGTCGGCCTGCACCACCACCTCCGCCCGGGCCCGCTCCGCGGCGTCCTGCAGGATAAGTCCGCTCCGGCTCGGATCCGCCGGCGAGAGCTCGAGGCGCACCCGGGGCTTGTGGCTCGCGTCCGCGAGAGAGAGGCCGGAGCCCCCGTCGGCGTGGACGAAGAGGGCGAGGCGGGTCTTGCGGTCCCTGTCGGTGAGTCCGAGCACGATGCCGCCGTCCCGGTTGACCTGGAAGGCGGCCCGCGAGTGGCCGTCCTCGTCCATGATGATCAGCGAGCGGGTCCGGATCTCCCGGGTCGTTCCGTCGGCTCCGAGCAGCACCGCGACGCCGAGGGCCGCGGCGGTCAGGAGCGAGAGCCGGCGCCAGCGGCGCATCTCCGCCTCGAGGCCCGCCACGCGCCGCGCGAGGGGCTCGGGTG
>JALSIO010000373.1 GCA_026989995.1 Myxococcales bacterium | reverse complement strand
TGGCGTGGGCGAGGGCCACGGGCGGGGCCGGGCCGTGCCCGGAACGGAGCCCGTGCCCGGAGGGGGGAGCCGGGCAGATTCGACCCTCGGGGGAGATGCTGTGGCCGAGGCTAACGAGCGCCGCGGCGGGGTGTCAACGGAGGGAGGCGGTGGACGGCTGGTCCGCTTCGCCATCCGTTTCTACGGGGTGGTGGCCGGGATCGCCGTGGTCTGGCGGCTGGTGGCCGAGGGCGAGCTTCCGCTGCATCCGCCCGGTGGTCCCCGGATGGGGCTCGGCGCCGCCGTGGTTGCGGGCGCCGTGGCGGCCGCCGCCGTCATCGGCATCTCGGAGCTCGTCACCGCCCGGAGCCGGATCGGGCGCCGGCTCGCGATCGAGCTCGCATCGGTGCTCGGACCGCTCTCGATCCGGGAGGTCGCCATCCTGGCCGCGGTGAGCGGCGTCGCGGAGGAGGCGCTGTTCCGGGGCGCCCTGCAGCCACGGGTGGGCCTCGTGTGGGCGAGCCTGCTCTTCGGGCTCGCCCATCTCGTCCCCCGTCGCGAGCTTCTGGCCTGGACGGCCTTTGCGCTCGTCGCCGGCTTCCTGCTCGGGGCGCTCTTCGAGTGGACCGGCCAGCTCGCGGCTCCGGTGGTGACGCACGTGCTCGTAAACGGCGTGAACCTCTACCGCCTGCAGCGCTTCCGGCGGCCGGGGAAGGCGATGCGCGCCTAGTGGGCCGACGCGGGCGGCTCGCCGTCGAGAAGCCGCTCCTCGAGCACGCGCAGCAGGTAGCCGAGCAGCATCAGGTTGGGCAGACGTTCGCGGGTGTCGCCCGCGACTTCCTGTGCATCGGCGAAGTCCGCCGCGTACTTCTGGAAGAAGCGGAGCACCTCGAGCGGGACGTTCTTCACCAGGAGCTCGTTGACCTGATCGATCTCGAGCTGGGCGAAGAGCTCGGCAAACTCCCACGCGAGCTCGGTATGGGTCATGGATATCTCCGGGACGCGATCGCGTCCGATGGGGAGTTGCGCGGAAGCTCCCGCCCCGCCGGCGCTGACTTCCGCCACTCGTCCGCGGTGCGGCGAGTCGATGCTGACACCCGCCCGAAAGCTTGTCAACGCGAAGAAGAGGGGATGCGCGTTCGCTGCCTGTCGGGGGGCTTCACCTGGAGGGGATTTCTTCGGCGGCGGAACGCCCGCGAAGGCGCGCCGGCACCGGCAGCAGCTCGGCCGAACGCGTGACCGCCCGCCGCGGCTCCGGCTGGCGAGTTGCGCTCCGGCTGCCGACACGCCGATCAGGTCTCGACCCTCGGTCCGGGTCGCGCGCGCTTGCCCGGGCGGCGCTCCGCCGGCGGCTCCTCGACCGATCCGCCGGCTTCGTCGAAGAGCCGGGAGCGCACGAAGATCGGCCTCCGCGCACGGAGGGCGAGGGCCACCGCATCGCTGGGGCGCGCGTCCACCACCTGTCGGTGGCCCCCCCGGGCGAGGTGGATCTCCGCGTAGAAGGTCCCCTCCCGGAGTTCCGTGACCACCACCTGTTCGATCCGGGCGCCGAGCGTCTCGACCAGGGTGCGTGCGAGGTCGTGGGTCTGCGGTCGGGGAGGAATCTCCCCAGCGAGGGCGGCGGCGATGGCACGGGCCTCGGCCGGACCGATCCAGATCGGGAGCACCCGGGAGCCGTCCCGCTCGCGCAGCAGGAGGACGGGGGCGCCGGTCCGTTCCTCGACGTGGATGCGCAGAACCTCCGCCGCGCGGAGCGAGTCCGGATCGACCTCCCGGGGGCTGCACGCGAGGGCCGCGAGCACGGCCGCGCATGCGAGGCGCGCGCGGGGCGGGGCGGCGGGGAGCAAGGCACCTCCTGCTCCGCCCGGGAGGCCGCGCGCCGGGTGGGGGGCGCTCGGCGCCGGGTGGGCCCGGATGGTCGGGGCGACTGGATTCGAACCAGCGACCTCTTCGTCCCGAACGAAGCGCGCTACCAGACTGCGCCACGCCCCGACGATCCGTTCCAGGTGCGCGGATCCAGCGGATCCGCCCGAGCGCTTCCAGGACCTCCAGGGATCCCCGGGCGGGGAGCCCGGTCGGGGGAGCCTCCCGGGGGTGCCCGCGGCCCGCGCGCCGACCCGGGGCCGGCACGCGGCACGCCGCCCGAGTATGCCGACTCGGGCCCGCCCCCTCAACCGCCGGAGGTGGTCGAGAAAGCCTCCGCCCGGAGGGCCCCGATCGCCGCCCGGTAGTCCGGGGCGCCGAAGATCGCGGTGCCGGCAACGAGCACGTCGGCGCCCGCCCCCGCCACCAGCTTGGCGGTGCCGGGGGCGATGCCCCCGTCGACCTCGAGGTCCACCGCGAGCTCGCGCTCGTCGATCCACCGCCGGATCCGCTCGATCTTCCGAAGCTGGCCGGGGATGAACGCCTGCCCCCCGAAGCCGGGATTCACGGTCATGACCAGGACCTGGTCGACGTCCTCGAGCACGTACTCGACGGCTTCCGGGGGGGTGGCCGGGTTCAGCGCCACCGAGGCCCGGCTCCCGAGCTCCCGGATGCGGGCGACGCTCCGGTGCAGGTGGCGGCAGGTCTCCGCGTGGACGCCGACCGTGGTCGCGCCGGCCTTGACGTAGTCCGCGACACTGCGGTCGGGGTCGTCGATCATGAGATGGACGTCCACCGGCAGCCGGGTGGCCCGGCGCACCACCTCGACCACGCTGGGGCCGAAGGTGAGGTTCGGGACGAAGTGCCCGTCCATCACGTCGACGTGGATCCAGTCCGCGCCGGCCTCCTCGACCGCCCGGACCTCGGCGGCGAGTCGGCCGAGGTCGCAGGACAGGATGGAAGGCGCGATGCGCACGGCGGGTCGGCTCATGCCACGCGCTCCATGCGGACGGCGTAGAAGCCGTCGGTGCCGTGCCGATGGGGCAGGCACCGCATCGCCCCGTCGTCGCCCACGAGCGGGCGCACGGCGTCCGGAAGGCGCTCCCGCTCCGGAAGCCGGAACTCCGGGTGGCACTCGAGGAAGTCCCGCACCACCTCCTCGTTCTCCTCGCGGAGCACCGTACAGGTGCTGTAGACCAGCGTCCCCCCCGGCCGCACGGCCCGGGCCGCGGAGCGAAGCA
>JALSIO010000372.1 GCA_026989995.1 Myxococcales bacterium | reverse complement strand
CTGTGTGCAGGGGGACGAAGACCGCTTCCAGGGAGCCTGGCGGGTGCTGATCCGGGCGATGAACGGGATGCTGGAACCGGTGCGGGGCGGTTTCCAGAGCGTGCGGGAGGGAGCCGCGCAGGTGGCCGCGGCGAGCCGCCAGGTGGCCGCGACCAGCCAGCAGGTGGCCGAGGGCGCAACCGAACAGGCCAGCGCCCTCGAGCAGACTTCGGCGAGCCTGGAAGAGCTCAGCAAGATGACGCGACAGACCGCCGACAACACGCGGCGCGCGCGGGATCTCTCCACCGGCATGAAGGACGAGGCGGATCGGGGCCGGGAGAGCATGGAGTCGATGAACCGGGCCGTCGCGAAGATCCGCAGCGGGGCCGAAAGCACCGCCGCGATCATCAAGGACATCAACGAGATCGCGTTCCAGACCAACCTCCTGGCGCTCAACGCCGCGGTGGAGGCCGCACGCGCCGGAGAAGCCGGGAGGGGTTTCGCGGTGGTCGCCGAAGAGGTGCGGAATCTGGCCCTTCGGGCCAAGGATGCCGCCACCCGAACCGAGAAGCTGATCGAGGAATCCGTCGAGCTCGCGGGGGAGGGGGCGTCGATCTGCGCCGATGCGACCGGGAACCTCGGGGGCATCCTGGAATCGGTCGGGAAGGTCTCGGCAATCGTCGCGGAGATCTCCACCGCGGCGGAGGAACAGGCCCGGGGCATCGAGGAGATCGCCCGCGCCGTCGCGGAGATGGACAAGGCGGTGCAGCAGTCCGCCGCGAGCTCCGAGGAATCGTCGAGCGCAGCCGAGCAGCTCTCGGCCCAGGCCCAGGAGCTCACCGGCCTCGTCGGCCGGTTTCGGGTGGACGGCTCCGGAGAGCCCCCGGCTCGATCCGGGACCCCGGTCGCCGGATCGGAGGCGGTGGCGGCAGCTCCGGCGCCGGCCGTGGATCCGCTGGCCGCCGAAGCGGCCATTCCCTTCGACGAGGAACCGTCCCGGTCGGGCTTCTGACCCGAATCGGCTTCGCCCGGGACCGTTCGGGGCGTCCTCACGCCCCGGGAAGCGGGGGAATCGGAGACGTGGTGCGCCGTTCCTACGAGGTCCTCCGGGAGATCGCCCTCCGGGAGGCGGGAATCTCGCTGGCACCCGGGAGGGAGGCCATGGTGGTCGCCCGGCTCGGGGCTCGGCTGCGGGCGCTGGCCCTGCCTTCGCTGGATGCCTATGTCGCCCACCTGCGGGCTCCGGGCGGGCGGGACGAGCTGGTTCACTTCGTGGAGGCGATCTCGATCCACCACACCGCCTTCTTTCGGGAGGAGGCGCACTTCACCGAGCTGGCCGAGGCGCTCGCGTCCTGGGCCGGGAAGGGCCGTCGGAGCTTCCGCATCTGGTCGGCGGCCTGTTCGAGCGGGGAGGAGCCCTACAGCATCGCCATCACGGCCCGCGAGGCGCTGGGGGAGCGGTCGTCGGACATGAAGGTCCTGGCCACCGACATCTCCCTCCAGGTGCTCGACCGGGCGGCCCGGGGGGTCTACGCGGGAAGCCGGCTCAAAGCGGTTCCGGAGCCCCTCCGCCGTCGCTACTTCGAGGCCTGCCCGGGGAGCCGGGACGATCTTTTCACGGTGTCCGAATCGCTCCGAAAGCACCTCGTCTTCCGGCGGGTGAACCTGGCCCAGACCCCCTTCCCGCTTCGCGGTCCCCTCGACGCGGTGTTCTGCCGCAATGTGATGATCTACTTCGACCGGTCGGTGCGTCAGGGGATCGTCTCGGAGGTGGAGCGCCTCCTCCGGCCGGGCGGCCTGTTCTTCGTGGGCCACACCGAGAACCTGAACGGGCTCGAGACGACGCTTCTCCGCCGGGCGCCGTCGGTCTATCAGCGGGCGGAAGCCGCGTAGACGGGGTACCGGGTCGGGCAGCGCGTCCCGGGTCGGGGTCGGGCTGTCGGGCACGGTTCTCCCGCTTCCGCGCTCCAGGGAGGATGTCATGGAAGGCCGTGGTACGGCATCGGTGGTGAGGGTGCTGCTGGTCGACGATTCCCCGCTCGTGCGGCGGATCCTGCGGCGGGTCCTGGTGCGGGACCCGGGGATCGAGGTGATCGGGGAGGCCGGCGATCCCTACGAGGCCCGCGATCGGATCGTGGCCTTGCGTCCGGACGTGGTGACCCTCGATCTCGAGATGCCGCGGATGAACGGGCTGACCTTCCTGCACCACCTCATGCGCCACCGGCCCACCCCGGTGGTGGTGGTCTCCTCCGTGACCGAGGAAGGGGCCCCCCTCGCCCTCGATGCTCTCGAAGCCGGGGCGGTCGAGGTCCTGGGCAAGCCCCAGAGCGGTGCCGCGGGGCTGCGGGACTTCGGCGAGCGTCTCCGCCTGGCCGTGAGGGCCGCCAGCCAGGCCGTCCTCGGATCTCCGGGGATGCTGGCGGTCTCCGGGCCTCGTCCCACGTCCGCGGGTCCCGGGGCGAGTCGTCGCCACGTGATCGCCATCGGCGCTTCGACGGGGGGAACCCGGGCCATCCAGACCGTCCTCGCGTCCGCGCCCGGTGACTGGCCGGGGGTCCTGATCGCGCAGCACATGCCTGCCGCGTTCACGCGTTCGTTCGCGGAGCGTCTGGACGCCTGTTCCGGGCTCCGGGTGGAGGAGGCGCGGGACGGCCAGCCCCTCGTGCCCGGGCTTGCCCTGGTGGCTCCGGGGGATCGGCACCTGACCCTGGCGGGGGAGCCGGGCCAGTACCGCGTCCGCGTCGAGAAGCGGGCTCGGGTGAACTTCCACCGACCGTCGGTGGACGTCACCTTCGAGTCGGTGGCCCAGGTGGCGGGAGGCGATGCACTCGGTGCCCTGCTCACGGGCATGGGCCGCGACGGTGCCCGGGGCCTGCTGGCGATGCGCCGAGCGGGGGCGGCCACGGTCGCCCAGGACGAGAAGACCTCCACCGTCTACGGAATGCCCCGGGCGGCCGCGGAGGTCGGAGCGGCCGAGCGGGTGGTCCCGCTGGGCTCCCTCGCCGGGGTCATCGACGCCTGGGTGGCGCGGTCGGCGCGGACGTAGATGCCGCCGACCGCGGCCCGGTCGCCCGCATCCGGTTCCGCCCCGCGTCGGGACGGAGTTCGCCGG
>JALSIO010000371.1 GCA_026989995.1 Myxococcales bacterium | reverse complement strand
CTATCTCGGGTGGCGACCGCGGAGGGATGGCCGAGTGGTCGAAGGCGCACGCCTGGAGAGCGTGTAGGGGGTCAACTCCTCGCGGGTTCGAATCCCGCTCCCTCCGCCAGCCGATCCCGCCTGATGCGGCGGTTCCGTACGTTTCGGCACCCACGGTTCTCACACCGGGCCACAATCCGAGCCACCACGTCACGAGCGGTCCGCCGGACACCCGGACGAGATGACACGCCCCGGGGGTGACGTCCACCCCTGACTGGTGGGTGTGATACGGTCCGCTCCCGCGCGGTTCGCACGGCTCCCCCATCTTCTGCCGCGACGGGCGCTTTCGGGGGGGGGGGGATATCCGTCTCCCATCCGGGAGAGTCCCGACGGACGCACTCGGACGTGGCGGGACGCATTCCGCTCGTTCCACCTGCATGGGACGAGAAGCTTTCGTTCGACCGGATCGCGGGGATCGCTCACCGAGGCTGCGACCGCATCCGTTCTTTGCCCGACGGCCGAAGTGGGCTATGCGCCGCAGCGGTGCCGGCACCGACGGTGCCGCGAAGGGGGCGGTAAGGGGGACGGATGACCGGCGGCCTGTTCGACATTTGCACTCCGCGCGAGGACGTGCGGAAAGGGCGCGTCAGCGAGGCGGAATTCGCCGCCGATCTGGCACAGGTGGTGCGCGGAGACGCACCGCCCGACTATGCCGAGCCCGAACGGTTCCTCGCCAACACGCACCCCACACGCGGGCTGCGCAACCTGCTGCGGGCGGTGCTCGGCCGTCTGTCCGGCCGCGCCGATCACGGGGCCATCTTCCGGCTCCACACCAACTTCGGTGGTGGCAAGACCCACGCGCTGATCGCGCTGATCCACGCCGCCCGCTCCGGTCGCTCCCTCGAGCGCATCGCCGAGTTCGTCGATCCGGCACTCCTTCCCGACGGGCCCGTCCACCTGGCCGCGGTCGACGGCGAAAACGCCGATCCCGTCAACGGCCGTCCGCTGCCCGATGGCGGGCGTGCCTATTCGCTCTGGGGCGAGATCGCCTACGCGCTCGGCGGCCGGGCGGCCTTCGAGAAGCTGCGGCGCAGCGACGAGGCCCATGCCGCGCCGGGTGCCGACACGTTGCGGGAGGTCTTCCCGGACGGTCCGGTGCTGATCCTCGTCGACGAACTCGCACCGTATCTGCGGAAGCTCTCGGCGGTGCGCCGCGGCGAGGCGCGCGCTCAGGTCTCGGCCTTCCTCACGGCGCTGTGCAAAGCGGTCGAGGGGCGCCCGCGTGCCGCTCTCGTGCTCACCCTCGCCGTCGGCAAGGGAGGCGAGGCGACGGACGCCTACATCGAGGAGAACCGGGCGATCTTCGACGAACTCGAGGCGATCCTCGCCCGGCAGGCGACCATCCTCAACCCGACCGAGGACGACGAGACCGCCCTCGTCCTGCGCCGGCGCCTGTTCGAGCGGATCGACGACGCGGCGGCCGCATCGGTGCTCGAACGCTACCGCGACATGTGGCGAAGGCTGGCCGATCGCCTGCCCGAACCGGAACTCGCCGACCGGCGTCTCGAGGCCTTCACGCAGGGGTTCCCCTTCCACCCGGAGCTGATCGAGACCCTGCGCGAGAAGACTTCCAGCCTCGGCAAGTTCCAGCGGGTGCGCGGCATGCTGCGGCTGCTCGCCCACACCACGGCGCGGCTGTGGGCGGCGCGCCCGCGCGACGTCACCGCGATCCACACCTGCCACATCGATCTCGCCCACGAGCCGATCCGGCAGGAGCTGACTACGCGGCTCGAGCGCGGCGACCTCGTCCCGGCGTTGAACGCGGACGTGGCCGCCGGTCCGGAGGACGAACCCGCCACCGCACAGCGCATCGATCGGCGCCTGTTCCCCGCCGGTCCACCGTACGGCTCCTACGTCGCGCGCACGGTCTTCGTCCACACCCTTGCCTATCCGGGGAACCTCGTCGGGATCGAGCGGCGCGCGCTCCGCTACGCGGTGCTCGGCCCGGAACTCGACGCCGATTTCCTCGACCAGGCCATCGACGCCTTCATCACCGAGGCCGCCTATCTCGACGACCGGCCGGGCGCGCCGCTGCGCTTCCTCGCCGAGCCCAATCTCACCCAGATCGTCCGCCGTCGCGAGCGCGAGATCGATCCCGAAGAACTGCGCGCCGAGCTGCGCGAGCGGATCCGGCGGGTGTTCTCCGGCACCGTCTTCGAACTCGTGGCCTTCCCCGGCGGGCCGTGGGACGTGTCGGACGAGGCGCGCGGACGGCCACGTCTGGTGCTGATCTCGCACGAGGCGGAGACGGTCGAGGCGCTGAACCCGCGCGTGCCCGAGCTGGTGCGGCGGATCTTCCGCGAGAGCGGCCGCGCCGACCGGTTCCGGCAGAACCGCAACCACCTCGTCTTCGTCGTCGCCGACGCCGGGCAGGTCGAGCGCATGCACGACCGGATGCGCCACCTGCTCGCCCTGCAGAAGCTGCGCGATTCGCCGACCTTCCGGCGCGATCTGCCGAAGTACCAGCAGGAGCGCGTGCTGCAGGGCATCGAGCAGACGGACAGGGACATCGCGATCGCGATCCAGTCGGCCTATCGCCACGTGTTCTACCCCGACGCCGCCCGCAGCGGCCTCGAGGGCGAGGAGGAACCGCTCGGCTACGTGGCCATCGAGGCGACGGGTACCGCCCATCGCCCGGGCGACGGCCAGCGCGCGCTGGTGCAGCGCCTGCGCGATCTCGCCAAGCTGCTGCAGGAGGGCGACCAGCCGCCGAAGCCGGCCTTCGTCGAGCAGCGCACGCCCCTGCGCAGGGGAGCGATGACCACCGCGGCTCTGCTGGACGAGTTCCGGCGCAATCCGTACCTGCCGATGCTGGCGGACGAGCAGGTGTTCGTGCGGCTGCTGCGCGAGGGGATCGAGCATGGGCAGTGGGTCTACCGCTACGACGAACTCGTGGTGGCAAAGGAGACGCCGCCGGCGAAGCTCGAGATCGACGAGCAGGCCATCGTCATGACCGCGGCCTATGCCCGCGAACACGGCATCTGGCCGCCGCCCCCTCCACCGCCGCCCGGACCCACGGCGGGCGAACAGGAAGGCGCGGGTCCAGAGGAGGAAGGAGGAGGCGGCGATGTCGTTCCCCCACCCCCGCCGCCCCCGGCGGAGAGCGCCATCGAGAAGGAGGGCGTGCTGAAGGAGGCGCTCGCGCAGCTCTTCGCGGAGGCACGGCGGCGCGGCTGGAACGCCATCGGGCGGCTGACGCTCCGGCCCTTCGAGGCGCGTGACGCCCTCGTCCTCACCGGTCTCGTCGCGACCCTGCCCAATGCGACGCGCCGCGCCGAGGGCGAACTCGGCTACGAGACGCGCGCGGGCGATCTCTGCGAGGTCCACTTCGAGGGATCGCTGGAAGCCTTCCGGCCGGTGCGGGAGTTCCTCCAGAACGCGCTGCGCGGTACGTCCGAGACGCACGCGGATCTGCGCATCGTCCTCGACTTCGACGGGGGGCTGCCGACCGACGTGGAGAGCGAGGAGACCTTCGTGCGGCGCCTCACACCGGCCGGCGCGGGCGCCGCCCAGGTCACGGCCATCGCGGAGGCAGCATCGTGATGCGCGAGGGCGCGGGGCGGCAGGCCCGGCGCGCACCGGTGCGGCACGAGCTGCGGGCCCGGCGCGACGGGCGCGGCGGCAGCATCTTCGAGGTCTGGCGCCTACCCGCCAACGGCGGCCGGCCGCTGCGCATCGGCACCCTCGCCGGGCGCAATCTCGACCTGGTGGAACACCGCATCCGCCGCCGCCTCGGCGGACGCGCCCGGGCGCTGGCCCCCCTCGCCCGTGGCCGATCTGCCGCGGTGGAGCTGGACGAATACGAAGCGAACGCTCTCGGCCTGCTGTTCCGCACCCTCGCGCCCATGCGCTCGCGCGAGAACATGCGGGCCTGCGCCGAGGGGATCGAGGCGATGACGCCGGAGGAGGCCGCCTACTGGCTCGGCATGGTGCTCCACCGTCCACGTCCGCGCCGCGTGCTCGCCGCCCTGCGCATGCTGCTGACCGATCGGTGAGGTGGGCGAGCGGTACCGTGTTACAAAACGGCACCGGGAAAGCGTTGGGACTCTTGACATCGGCGGCTGCGGTTCAGTTAGTGAAAGTGGACTTTGCTTATTCGTGAGGCCCCGATGCTGCGCATCGACCGCGAGGCCATTGTCGCCCGTCTGCGGGCCGACAATCCGTGGTGGAGCCGCGAGCCGGACCATGGGGCGCCACCCTTTGCCTGGCCCCGGCGGGCCTTCTATCGGGGCTTCGCCGAGCTGGTGCGAAGCGGAGTGCATCGCGCGGTGGTGCTCCTCGGCGCACGACGGGTGGGAAAAACGACTCTGCTTCTGCAATTCGTGGGCGACTGCATGCGCGAGCATGCATTCCCCGCGGTCCTGTTCGCCTCGATCGATACGCCGACCTATGCCGATCTGTCCCTCGAGGAACTCCTGGATCTCTTCGCCGAGGCGCATCCACACGATCCATCCGCCTCACGCCTCGTCATTTTCGACGAGATCCAGTACCTGCGGGACTGGGAGCGGCATCTCAAGGTCCTGGTGGACCGTTTTCCCCGCACCCGCTTCGTGGTGAGTGGCTCGGCCGGTGCCGCCCTCAAACGTGCCAGCACCGAGAGCGGTGCGGGACGATTCACCGATTTCCTGTTGCCGCCTCTGACATTCGCCGAATTTCTCGACTTCGAAGGACGAGATCTGGTCACGATAGAACGTTCATCCGCATCAGACATCAGTATCTTTTGCAACAACATTGAAGAGTTAAATAAAGCTTTTGTAGACTATCTCAACTATGGGGGGTATCCTGAAGCCATATTTGTTGGTGAAGTAAGAAAGCGCTTTGAGCAGTTCGTAGGAAGGGACATAGTCGACAAGGTTCTCCTCAGGGACCTTCCGGTGCTTTATGGCATCACCGACATTCCGGAGCTCAACAAGCTGTTCAACGTCCTGGCTTACAACACCGGCGAGGAGGCCAGCCTCGAGGCGCTCGCCGGCAATGCGAACATCAAGAAACCGACGATCAAGCGCTACCTCGAATATCTGGAAGCGGCGTTTCTGATCTACCGGCTGCGCCGGGTGGACGAGAACGCGCGGCGTTTCCAGCGCGAGCGAGGTTTCAAGGTTCACCTCGCCAATCCCTCGATGCGGGCGGCCCTGTTCGCCCCGATCGCCCCGGACGATCCCGCCTTCGGCTGTGTGGTGGAGAGCGCCATTCTCGCCCAGTGGCTCCATCTTTCGATCGGGCGAAACCTCCACTATGCTCGCTGGAAAGGTGGGGAAGTGGACGCGGTGATGCTCGATCCGGCGAGTCAGCGGCCGCGATGGGCACTGGAGGTCAAATGGACCGACCGCATTCCCGAACACCCCGAGGAACTCGCGGCACTCGCCGAATTCGCCGATCGGCACCGCGCTACCCGTCTGGCCGCCACCACCCGCACACGCGTCGGTCGGGTCGAAGTGGGTTCCGGCAGGAAGGTGGTGCTCGTCCCCACCGCTCTGCTCGCCTACGCCCTGGGATATCTGAGCGCGACCGAGGATGGCGGCCGGCACATCGCCGAGGGCCGCGCGTTCGAACTTGCCTATCGCCTCGCCAATGAGGGAGGCGCCGCATGACCCGCCGGCTGATCGAGGAATGGCTGCCGATCGCGGAGCTGTCGGAGGAGAGCGTGCGCGAGTGACGCTCCATGACGGCCTTGCCGCCCACCTATTACCTGCACGTCTGGTGGGCGCGGCGGCCGCTGGTGGCATGTCGGGCGGCGATCCTCGGCGCCCTGCTGCCGGCGGACGCGGATCGGGACCGGTTCCTCCACATCCTCGGCATCCACGGCGATCCGGTGGGCACGCGTGCTGCTATCGACAGAGCCAAGCGGACAGGCGAGAATCTCGGGCAGGATCCGTATGGCTACCAGCGGGCGTTCAAACACAACCCGACCGCACTGGAACGCCACTGGTTCGAGGCCCAGCGCGCGAGACTCGGGCTTGCAGACCCGATCGTACTCGACCCCATGGCTGGCGGTGGCAGTATTCCGATCGAGGTAGTGCGGCTCGGTCTGGCGACGCTGGCCAACGATCTCAATCCGGTCGCGGCGCTCGTTCTGCGAGCTACCGTCGAGTGGCCAGCGAAGTTTGGAACGGAGCTGCTCCGAGAGTTCGACCGGCTCGCCAAGCGGTTCGTGGAGCAGGCTCTCCCCTGTTACGAGGGCGTATTTGCGCAAGAACCGTCCGGTGTCGTGGTCCTCGGCTATCTCTGGGCCCGGACCATCACCTGCCCCTACTGCGACGGCGAGGTGCCGCTTGCGCCCAACTGGCGCCTCGCGCCGGACGGTACCGGCGTGCGGCTGCTGCCCGAGACCGGCGATGGCCCCGGCAGCCCGGGCCGCGTCTGTCGCTTCGAGATCGTGCAGTCGGCGAGAGAGCAGTCCGAGGGCACGGTCCGGCGGGGCGATGCGCAGTGCCCCTACCCCGACTGCGGCCGGGTGATCCCGGGCGATGAGATCAGGCGCCAGGCCCAGGCCGGCAATATGGGCGATCGGCTGTTCGCCGTCGTCTACAAGCAGCGGGTCGTGCGAAGGACGAAGAATGGTCGGCTGCGCGAGACCTGGCAGCGCGGCTACCGTGCCCCGCGGCCGGAAGACGAGGAGGCGATCCGCAGGGTGGAACGAGCGCTCGAAGAAAAGCTTCTTGAATGGGAAGCTCTGGACATCATTCCTATCGAAGAGATCGAAAGCGCACATCCCAAATACGACCCGCGGCGATGGGGAATGCGACGTTGGCGCGACTTCTTCTCCCCGCGGCAGCTTTACGGACATGGTACGAGCGTCGAGATCTTCCGCGAACTCCTCGAGGAGGAGCGCACCCGCCACGGGGGCGATCTTCCGGAGGTCACCAGGGCGGCGTTCGGGTATTTGGGCATTGCGATTGATCGACTGGCAGACTGGAATTCTCGCATGTGTACTTGGGAGCTGACCAAACTCAGGATGGCACACACGTTTGATCGTCATGACTTTTCATTCAAATGGTCCTACGCCGAAATGGCGCCGTTGATCGTCGGTCTCGGCTACGACTGGGCCATCGGGCAGACAGCCAAGGCGCTGAAGGAACTGGTCGAGCTGGTCCGGCCCGGCGACGGCCCGCAGGGCGACCTCCACGCGCAGGACTACCGGCCGCCGCCGATCAAGGTCACCTGCAAGTCGGCCGACGCCCTCGACCACCTCGAGGACGGGGCGGTCGATCTCGTGGTCGTCGACCCGCCCTATTACGACAACGTCATGTACGCTGAGCTGTCGGACTTCTTCTACGTCTGGCTCAAGCGCACGGCCGGGCTCGTCTTTCCCGAACTCTTCGTCACCCGACTGACCGACAAGGAGAACGAGGCGGTCGCCAACCCGGCGCGCTTCCGTGACGAGCGGGGCGCCAAGGAGAAGGCGTACCACGACTATCGCGAGCGCATGGCGCGGGTGTTCGCCGAATGCCGCCGGGTGTTGAAGCCCGATGGCCTCATGGTGCTGATGTTCACCCACAAATCGACCGGCGCCTGGGATGCCCTCGTCGGTGGGCTCATGGAGGCGGGCTTCGCGGTGACGGCGAGCTGGCCGGTCAATACCGAGGCCGAAGGCTCGCTCCACATCCGCGAGAAGGCGGCGGCGAACTCCACCATCTTCCTCGTCTGCCGCCCGCGGGTAGCGGCCGGCACCGGCGAGACCGTATGGTGGGAGGATCTGGAGCCGCGGGTCCGGGCCGCGGTGCGCCGGCGGATCGAGGAGTTCCGCGAGGCCGGCATCCGTGGGGTGGACCTGTACCTCGCCGCCTTCGGCCCGGCGCTCGAGGTGTTCACGCGCCACTGGCCGGTGGCACGGGGGCAGCCGCGACCGCCGCGATCCCAGCCGCGGCGCCGGCAGCGCGAGGTGGCCGTCGCGCCCGAGGACCCGTTCACCGTGACACCGGAGGACGTGCTGGAGGCGGCACGATCGGAGGTGAAGGAGTGGCGCATGCGCCAGCTCCTGGGGGCGGAACGGCGGCAGAACCTCGATCCGCTCACCGAGTGGTTCGTGCTCGCCTGGGACGTCTTCGGTGCGCCGCGCTTTCCCTACGACGAAGCGCTGCAGCTCGCCCGTGTGGTCGGCGTCGATCTCGACGGCGAGGTGATCGGTCGCGTCGCCGAGAAGAAGCAGGACCGGGTGGTGCTGTGGGACAGCGAGGTGCGGCAGCGTGCGCATGCGGTGGGCCCGATCGACGGCGGCCGGAGCTGGCTCGACACGGTCCACCGGGCGGCGTACCTGGTGCGGACCGGCTCGGTGGAGATGGCGCGGGCGCGCCTGGAGGAGGCCGGCGTGCTGGAGGAGCCGGGCTTCCTCGCCACGCTGCAGGCGCTGCTCGAGGTGCTACCGCCTTCCCGCGCCTTCAGCGGCATCGATCCCGTAAAGGGGACGGAGGGTGCGGCGAGCGACTTCGAGGCGCTCGAAAAGCTGCGGCGGGCGGTGCTGGCCGAGAAGGTGCCCGAGCCGCAGCAGCTCGCGCTCTTCCGCGAGGAGGTGGCGTGAGGGGCGGATGAGTGGGCTGCTGCGCGATCGCACGTGGAAGCCGCGCTACAGCGGCAGCGGTTCGGAACTGGTGCGGGCCTTCTGGATCCCCGCCCTCTCCTGCGCCGTGCGCTACGACCGCACCACCGGCTATTTCACGGCACCCGCACTCACGGTGGCGGCCCGCGGCCTCGAGCACCTCGTCCGCCACCGGGGACGCATGCGGCTTCTGGTGGGTTGCACCCTCGGCGAGGAGGAGGTGCGGGCGATCCTCCAGGGCGAGGACCTGCGCGCCACCGTCGGCCGTTATCTCGGGCGCAACCCGCTGCTGGCCGGGCGTCCGGAGGAGGCCGACGCGCTCGAGCTGCTGGCGTGGATGGTGGCGGAGGGGTTCCTCGACGTGCGGATCGCGGTGCCCTGCGACGGGCGTCGGCGTCCGGTGGCGGACGCGGGGATCTTCCACCAGAAGTCGGGCGTCTTCGAGGACCGGACGGGTGATCGAATCGCCTTCGTCGGGTCCATCAACGAGACGCGCGAGGGCTGGCTGTCCAACTTCGAGTCCTTCCACGTCTTCACCTCGTGGGAGGAACGCGACCACCTCGAAGAGGTCGAACGCGACTTCGAACAACTCTGGGAGAACCGTCACGCGCGGGCGCTGGTGGTGGACGTCCCCGAGGCGGTGCGGCGCGACCTGCTGCGCTTCCTGCCGGAGGACGGCCGCCCGCCCCGCCGCCTGCGGGAGGCGGAGGAGGTGACGGTGCCGGCGTCGGGCTGCGAGGAGCGCGCCGCCCCGTACGTCCACGACGAGACGCGCGCGAAGGTGTGGGCCTACATCGCCCACGCGCCGCATCTTCCGGGCGGGGAGTGGGTCGGTGAGGCGACCTCGGCGGTGCGGGCGTGGCCACACCAGGCCCACGCCTTCCTGCACATGTGGCGCAGGTGGCCGCCGCGGCGGCTGATCGCCGACGAGGTGGGCCTCGGCAAGACGGTGCAGGCCGGGCTGCTGCTGCGGCAGGCGTGGCTGTCGGGCCGGGCGAAGCGGATGCTGGTGATCGCCCCGGCGGCGGTGCTGCGGCAGTGGCAGGTGGAGTTGCGCGAGAAGTTCAACCTCTTGTGGCCGATCTACGACGGACGCCGGCTCGTCTGGCCCGATGCACCGGGCCTTCGACCGGAGGAGCGCGTCCGGGACGTGGCGCCCGATGCCTGGCACCGCGAACCCTTCGTACTCGTCTCCGCGCAGTTGATCCGGCGGCGCGAACGGGCGCGCGAGCTGATCGAACGGGCCGAGCCCTGGGACCTCGTCGTCGTCGACGAGGCACACCATGCCCGCCGCCGGGGCGCCGATCCGGATCGGAACGAGCCGAACCGACTGCTGTCGCTGCTGCGGGCGCTGCGCAAGAAGACCGCGGGTCTGGTGCTGCTCACCGCCACACCGATGCAGCTGCACCCCGTCGAGGTGTGGGACCTGCTCGATCTGCTGGGATTGCCGCCGGAATGGTCGGCGCAGAACTTCCTGCGTTTCTTCGAATACGTGGCCCGTCCCGAGACGATGGACGCCGAAGCCATGGAGTTCATGGCGGAGCTGTTCCGGGCGGTGGAGGCGTGGGACGGGCCGGCCGCGCAGGAGCTGGTGGAGCGAGTGATCGAGGCGCGGGAGCTCCGGGTCTCGCAGCTGCAGCGCCGCCATCTGCTCACCGCCCTGCGGGATCCGGCGAGGACGCCCCGTCGGCGTCTCGTGGGGGATGCCCGCCGGGCGGCCGTGCTGGTGATGGCGGCGAACTCGCCGGTGGCGCGACGGATCGGTCGCAACACCCGCGAGCTGCTGCGGCGCTACCGGCGCGAGGGCCGACTGCGCGAGACGGTGCCGGAGCGGGTGGTGCGCGACGAATGGGTCGCCATGCGCCCCGAGGAGCGGGAGCTGTACGAGGCGGTGGAAGAATACGTGGCCAACGCGTGGCGGGCCGCCACGCCGGAGCGCCGCAACGCCGTCGGCTTCGTCATGACCATCTACCGCCGTCGGCTCGCGAGCAGCGTGCGGGCACTCCAATGCACGTTGGAGGACGGGCTCGCGCGCATTGCCGGGGAAGAGGCGGAGCTGCTCGAGGAGGACCTCGGCCGCGAGGTGGACCCCGAGGAGATCGGTGACGGGCTGGAGCGGAGCGCCATCGAACAGCTGCTCGCCCTCTGTGCGCGGGTGGGCACGGAGTCCAAGGCCGAGCACCTGCTTTCGGTGCTGGACCGGCTCGCGCGCGAAGGCAGGCTGCCCGTGCTGGTATTCACCCAGTACACGGACACCATGGACGGCCTTCGCACGTTGCTCGAACGGCGTACCGACTATCGGGTGGTCTGCTGGTCCGGTCGCGGCGGCGAGGTGCGCGAGGCCGGGAGCTGGCGCGCGTGCTCCCGGGACGAGGTGAAGCGGCGGCTCGTGCAGGGGGAGGCCGATGTGCTGGTGTGCACGGATGCCGCCGCCGAGGGCCTCAATCTGCAGTTCGCGGGTGGGCTCGTGAACTGGGACATGCCGTGGAACCCGATGCGGGTCGAGCAGCGCATCGGCCGCATCGACCGGATCGGGCAGCGGCACGAGACGATCGTGGTCGTGAACCTCCACCTCGCGGGGACGGTGGAGGCGGACGTCTATCGGGCGCTGCGCGCGCGCATCCGGCTGTTCGAGGGTGTGGTGGGACCCCTCCAGCCCATCCTTGCGCGGGTGCCGCGACGCATCGAGGAGGTGGCGGCCCGCGGCGAGGCGCCGGCAGCGGCCGTCGCGGAGATCGAGCGCGAGCTGGAACGTCGCCGGGATGCCTTCGACCCGCTGGCACTGGCCGCGGGTGGCATCATGGAGGAGCCGCGCGCGGTGCCACCGCTGTCACTCGACGACCTCGCGTGCCTGCTGAACCGTCCGGACCTGCTGCCCGACGGCGTGGAGGTCGCGAGGATCCACGAGTCCGACGTGCTCTGGCGCGATCCCGATCATCCCGAGGGCGTGCGCGTGACCGCGAATGCCCGCTTCTTCGAGCTGCATGCGGGGAGCTGCGAGCTGTTTTCGCCGGGCTCGCCGCTCTTCCCGCGTCCGCCGGTGGATGTGGCCCCGCCCGATCGCGTGGACTTCCGGCGGCTGCTCGCGGGGCAGTGAGCAGAGAGGCAAGCTGGCGGGTGGGGCCGACGGGCCGAAGGTGAGCCGCAGGCGGCGGCCGGAGGGGCCGTAGCGCAGCCTTCCGCCGCCGCAGACGCCGTCGGCGATCCTCCCCTCGCCGTCGAAGACGAAGTCCCGCCCGTAGCGGTGGAACCAGAAGAAGCCCTGTTCGGGCAGGCCACCCGGGCAGTGTGCGCGCACGGGATCGCACAGCCGCCCCGCCACCTCCACGACCGGCAGTTGAGACCATTCCGGCGGGGTGGGAATCGGGAAAGCGCCGAGGACGAGCGCGGCGAAGACGGGCGAGCCGCCGGCAAGTGGAATGCACACGTGCGGCACGAAGGCAGCGCGCCCGGTAGCGGAGGAGGCCGCCGGGACGGTCGACGCATCTGCAGCTTTCCGGACGGGTTCGAAGGGGGGGCTCCGGCACCCCGGGGGATCCCACGGGTGCAACGATCTGCGCGCCGATGACGGCCCATCGGTCCGGCAGGGTCGTGGATGTGCGTGCTCGGCTAAGTCGGCACGAACATCCATCGGAGAGCCTGGAGACCATGACGATCCGGACCGAGGGCGACGACCGCTTCCTGCGCATCGGCGAGGTGTGCCGGCTGGTGGGCTGTGGGCGGAGCTGGATCTACGCTCGTCTGCGCGAAGGCGCGTTCCCGCAGCCGGTCCGCCTCGGCCACCGTACGGTGGTCTGGCGCGAGGCCGAGGTGCGGGCGTGGATGAACGCGCGCGCCGCGACCCGCGCCCCCGCCCGCTGAGGGGGTCGTGGCTCCCTTCCGCTGCCGGGCGGAGAACCGGCGGCGCGCGACCCGTATCGCCCGCGAACTGCAAACGTCCCGTCCCACGCGCGCCGATCTGGCTTTCTACCGCACGGTGAGCGTGGTGCTGCGGCGCCGCCGACGGCTGCCCGTCCTGATCGCGCTGTGCGTGGGCGTGGACGATCCACGGCGCCGGCGGCTGCCCCGGCTGTCGCTCTCCGGACTGCGCGATCGCCTTGCGCGGGCCGAGGGTGAGGACCAGCCGCCACTCTCTCCCGGCATCGTGTCGCTGGCTCGGATCGAGGCCGAGGCCCGGCTCGCGCACGAGGACGCCCGCTTCGAGATCGGCATCCTCTTCCAGCCCGCCGTCGGGATCTCGGAGGGAGACCGCCGCTTCGGTCCCCTCCCCACGGACGAGATCCACGCACTCGACGGGGTGGTGGTGGACGTGGATCTGTGGGTGCCCGAGGGCGAGGAAATCGCCGACTACAGCTCCACCTCTCCGCGCCGGCTGATCCGGGCCTTGGTGGCCGCCGGGCTGCCGGAGCCGACGGTGATCGTGGCGACCGGCGGCGGTTACCACCTGGCGTGGTTGTTCACCCGGCGGGTGCCGTCCATGGGCCGGCCGGACGCGCGTGTGCATCCCATCGACCGTATCGCCGCCTTCCAGCGTCTGGTGGTGGAAGTGCTGCGGCCATTCGGGGCCGATCCCAACGGCAGCGGGCCGGGGCGCGCCATGCGCCTTCCCGGTTCGTACAATCCCGAGCGCCGCTGCTGGGTCCACGTGGTCCACAACGGCCCGCCCGTCGATCCCCGACTGATCGAGACATCGGCATGCGCCATCTGCGCGGCGCGTGGAGACAACGGACCACTCCGGTCTGTATGGAGGCGGCCGGCGCGCCGGGATGGGACGCCCATCCGCTGTTCGACGTGCTGCGCCGCTGCCGGATCCGCCGGGGGTCGCGCAACGCCGCCGTGCTGCTCGCCGCCTCCGCCGCCATCCTCGCCGGCGCCTCCCCGCGGGAGCGGGAGGCGCTCGTGCGCCATGTCGCCGAGTACTGCTGCGAAGACGGTCCACAGGAGTGGCAGGCGGTGCTGAAGAGCGTGGTACGACGCGCGGGCCGGGGAGATCCCTACGGTGTCTCGCCGGAGCGGGCTGCGGCCATCATGGCCGAATGCGACGGCATCCCGGTCGATCTCGGCCCACTGGTGCAGGACTTTCTGCGTTGCCATGCCGCCGCGACCCGGCCACGGCGGAGCGCCGGCCGGGAGCATCCCGGCACATGCATGCCCGTGGTCGATGTGCTGGTGCATCTGATGTGGTTGTGTCGCGACATTCTGCGCCATCCTCTCGACGGCTTTCGCGTGGAGGGCTCCCGCATCACCGCCCCGACGCGGGTGTGGGCCGAGCGGCTCGGCGTGAGCGTGCGCACCCTCGAACACCTGCGCGCCCGCCTCGCGGAGGCCTTCGCCCGCACCGGCAGGAATCTGCCGCCCATCTTCGCGGCCCGGCGCGGGTGCTGCGGGGGGCTCACGGTCGACGCGACCGCCCTCGCCGGTGCGCATCTGTGGATCGACGGCGCCCCGGCACTGCGTCTGTTGGCGCGGGGCTCGCTCGCCGTGCTGCGCGTGATGGCCGGCGTAGAGAAGATGCTCGCGTGTGCAAGACGGATCATGGACGCGGGCCTGCCACCCATGGAGATACTGGAGCAGATCACCGCCGCGGCCATCCGCCCACGCATCCCGCCCCGCCGTCTGTCGGCCAATTCCACAGGATCTAAGGATCGTATGGACGGCCCTCGTGGACGAACGCGGATCCGGCGAATCTCGCACCGGGACGTGCGCGCCGTGCGCGAGGGAAGGTATCTGACCCATCCGCTCCTCATCCCCGATCGCGTCCCCCATGCAGTCCCTGCTCGGGCGTCGTCCTCCGCCGACCCGGCACCACCGCTCCCGCTGTGCCACGAAGATCCCGTCGACCGATCTTCTCATCGCCTCTCCCGGCCTTGCGGCACATTGTCTTCCGGTCCGCCGAAGATCTTCGCATCCGTCCGGGACGGTCGACCCGACGCGTCCCTTGCGCACGGCACCGGCGATGACTGGTGTCACCGTACTGACGGTACTGTCGGTCCGCACGTCGACCTCGCTCCTGCCCGCCGAAGTCCGCCACGGCCTTTCCGCCGACGTCTCAACGAGCGCGTCGGCGTCGGCGTTGCCGAGAACGTGTCGTACTCGAGACGCGGTCGCTGTCTCCACGACTTCACCGACATGCCGTCCGCGTTCCCAGCGCGGCGATCCGACACCGACGGACCGGTCCGAGATCCGCCTCACCGGGATCGGCCGTTTCGCCCGATTGTTCGGGACCCGTCGGGTCCGTGCGATGCTTCCGGCGACGACGTTTCTGCGGCGACGGTCTGCGCGCGGGCACGCGTTGTGTCGCCGGATGACGATCGGGAACGTGATCGTTGCGACGACGGCGTGCCGTCGGCCGGGGGCGCGAGTCCGGTGCGTCAGGACGCCGGCTGCGGTGCGACGGTCGGTTCGGGGCCTCCGGCACGCGATGGCCGTACGTCCGTCGAGTCCGTGGACGGTGATCCCACACGTGGTTGCGACGGTCCGCGATGCCCGGGCCATCCGTGACCGCGTCGCGTCTGATCCATGGTCGCGGCGGCGTGATCGGGACGATCCGTGATCGCCGCCGATGGCGACTCGGAGTCTGGGGCCCGACGGTTCGACACGCGGCGACCCGACGAGCGGGCGGTGATGGCCGGACGATCCCGGATCCGAGGCGATCGGTACGCAGGTGGTCCGACGTACGATGATCGGACGGACGTGGATCGGACGCCGGGGGCCGTCAGTTGGTCCGACGTGGCGCCTTCGGTCGCGCGTTTGTCCGACCGGCGGTCACATCATCTCCGCTCGGGAAGACGTCGCTTCCGTTCCTGTGTCGACCCCGTCATCGAAGCTGGACGCTCGTCCACTGTCGTCGATCCTCTTCGGATCCCTGGTATCTGGGTGAAAAGGGGGCGCCGGGATCACACGTCGTTTCCCTTTGCGGGTTCGCCCGTGCCGGTGACATCGGGCTCTGCGCGCAGGCTCGAGCGCCTCCGGTCCTTCCGGCAGATCACATCGAGACGGTCGCTTTCGCCGGGTCGGAACGGGAACGCCACCGGTCGCACGCGTCGATCCGAACCGCCGGACCGGCAAAGCGGGCACCCGCAACCATCCGTGTGTCGGACGCCGTGCCAGAGCCGCGTATCCGACTGCCGTCGAGGGGGCCGACGATCTCATCCGCGGCGGGAGCGGTCCTTCCTCGATCCACGGTCCGTCGCTCGGGTGTGCACGCTCCTCCCGGTGACGTGTCAACACGACTATCCGCAACGGTTAAGCCGGCCTCGCCTCCCTCATTCCCCGGCGTCCTCCGTCCTGTGTCAGCAGGACCGTCCCGCCGTCGCTGACGGCGTCCGGACCGTCGGTGTCGAAGGAGACTCCGCAGACCGATCCCCGGTCCGTTCCGGTGCGAACACACCGCCCTGATGGGGCGTGCGCCGGTCTACCGATCCGAGGTGGCCCCTCGCGCTTGCACGGGTACTTGGATGCGAACCGGGCACGGTGATTGGACGATCTTGGTCCCTCGAGGCCTGCGGAGCGTTCTCTCCGGGCAGTGCGATTGCCCGGTGGCCGAGAGAAGCACCGATGAGAGTCCGGGCCGGGAAGCCGTGAGACAGCCGATCGCCGACGGCCCCACGGGAACCGTCCGGCACTGACCGACCCAAGGCGGATCCGTCCAGGACGGCGCTAGATAGATGGAACTTCGATGGGACGCAGCCATGGAACACATCGAAACCTCTTCGTCGGAGCGTGCGGATGTGAAACTCGCCCCCGGTCGGACTGTGCTGCCGATCCGTGAAGTCGTCCGCCGAATCGGGCTCTCACGCAGTACCATCTACGAGCTGATCCGACGGGGCGAGTTCCCGGCCCCGATCCAGCTCACCCCGAACCGGGTGGGCTGGCTGAGCGAGGAAGTCGACGCATGGCTCGTCAGTCGGCCGCGTGGATGCCAGTCGGATCGCCGCTGATCGTCTCGTGCGGACGCCTCGGAGGGCGCGTTCCTTTCGAGGTGTCCGCGAGGCCACGGTCGAGAAACGTGTCGCGTCTATCCGACGGGCCGGCACGTGTTGGGCGATCGCCGCGCGGCCGCCGACGCGAGGATATGTGGGGGAGTGCGGGCGGAATGCGCGGCCCCCAGCTCCAGATGCCTCGCCTCGCCGGCCTCGCGCGAACACCGCCGACCGGTGTCGACGCCGGGCTTTGCAGACGGGCGGTTGCTACCCGGTCCGTCGACGGCGCGCTCGGCACCTCGCGGCGAACGGTCCGGTGCGCGGGCGATGCGGCCGGCGAGGGCATCGGGGCACGCGAGGAGGCCGCGCCCGGATATCGTGCCGATCCCGCGGGGACAGACGGTCCATTCCGCCGACGGGCTCGGGTCGGTCAACGCGTCGCGGATATCGTCGGCGCGCCCCGTCGAGCCCGGCGTCCGCCGACCTCCCGTCGACCACGCGATCGGCGCGCCCCCGTACGGTGACACGATCCGGAGAAGGTGACCCGTCCGTCGTTCCATCCGCTCGAAGAGCCGGTCCCCGTCGACCGCGCGAGCCCGCGAGGGCGTCAGCGGACGGGTACCGCCCTCCGACCAGTCGACGCGAGCGCAAGCGCAGATGCGGACCCGTCGTCGACGTCGGGGCCATGCTTCGCTCCGTGCGCCCGGTGCGCACCACTCACCGCCGTCGACCCCGTCCCGCCACCGGGCGCACGCGTCGGCAACGCCCGCCGTCTCGGCGGGTCGTGCGGCGGGGCTTCGCAAGACGCGGGCGGTCGCTCCGATCCGCGTCCACCGGTCCCGGGAACCTTTCGATGCGCCGTCGCGATCATCGGAGGGACGGAGAAACGATCACCCACCGCGCGGGGCGCTTCCCGCCCGGACCGTTGCCGGCACGCGGATGCGACGTGGGGACGACTGCGACGCTGTGGTACGGCTCCACACCCGCCGAGGGGACACCGACGGTGTGGACGTCCGAAGCGCGATCGTTCGACCGTACGACATTTCCGGCCCGTGCGTCCGCTCCCGAGAGGGACGGTGCGGCGCTCCGCGGAGGCCGGGTCTTCGCGGCGGACGGTCGACGTGCGGTGGCGGTGGACTGCCGTGGGCGGCGGTGCGCCACGGGGACCGTCGGCGGACAGCGGCTGCCACTCGCCGTCGGGCCTCCAATGGTGGTTGCCGATGAGCGAGCGGAGTGGTTCCCGCCTGCCCGGTGGGTCCTCCCGCCGGGCGCGGATCAGCCCGCCGACGGGACCAGCCTGCCGTCCGCCTGAACGTGGAGCTGCATTGCATCGCCGCTTCCGGCGTCGCGCTTCGCGGGGGCGCCGGCTTCCCGAAGCCGGTAGGCGGTGGGATCCGCAGATCCGTCCGCTGACACGACCTCCGGGAGCTGCTCCGCTCGGTCACTGGCGAGACGGCTGGGGCACGGATGGCCGTCGAGGTAGCGCTCCCACACCACCATGAGTTGTCGGCGCCGTTCGAGCGCATCACCGCGCACGTAAGCCTCCTCGACCGCGCTCACGATCTTGTGGCCGAGTGCCTCCTCCGCGAGTTCTCTCCCGAAGTCCGTTCTCTGGTGCACCCATGTGCGGAAGGTGGCGCGGAAGCCGTGCACGGTGACAGGATGCCCTTTCTCGTCAGTCCACGGCGCGCGCCCGTCTTTCGTACGCCGCGCGTTCATCCGCCGGATGACCGTCGCGAGCGTCATGTCGCTCATCTGGCCCTTGTGACCGGGGAACAGCAGATCGCTCCCCGCCATGCGCGGCAGGGCGAGGACCAGCTCGAATGCCCGTGGGCCCAGCGGCACCCGGTGTTCGCGCCCGCTCTTGGTGCGGTGGGCCGGGATGGTCCACGTTCCTTCGTCGAGGTCGAATTCCTCCCATCGCGCACCGCGCACCTCGCCGGAGCGGGCAGCGGTGAGGATGAGCAGTTCGAGTGCCCGTGCCGCGAGGCCCGGCATGTCGCGTAGCTCCGCGAGGAAGGCCGGTGCGTCGCGCCACGGGAGGGAGGGATGGTGACGCTTTCGCTTCAGCTTCGATGGGCGTGGCAGCAGATGGTCCAGATGGCCGCGCCAGCGGGCCGGGTTGTCGCCGCAGCGCCAGCCCTTGGTCTGTGCGAAGGCGAGCACCTGCTCGATGCGCCCGCGCAGCCGCACCGCGGTTTCCGGCTTGGAGGTCCAGATCGGCTTCAGAACCGCCAACACGTGATCGACGGTCACCGCGGCGACCGGCACGTCGCCGATGTGCGGGAAGGCGTAGGACGCGAGCGTGTTGCGCCACTGCTGGCGGTGCTTGGCGTTGCGCCATTCGGCCTTCTTGGCTTCGATGAAGGCCTCGGCGGCCTCGCGGAAGGTCGGCCCGCACGGGGCTTTCCGCAGGACGGACTTCGGATCGTCGCCGCGTTGCAGGGCCCGCCGCATTTCCAGCGCCAGATCGCGCGCCTCGGCCAAAGTGACCACCGGATAGGGACCGAGGCCGACCTCGCGGCGCAGCCCGTTCCGCTGGTAGCGGAACAGCCAACGCTTGGCTCCAGTGGGGGAGACGACGAAGACGAGGTTTCCGCGTCCGTCGGTGTACCGTCCCGGGCGGGCCGTTTTCCTGCAGAACGCGTCCGTCAGATGTCGGGTGCCCTTCGCGGTCATCCCTGGCCTTTCTCGTAGGGCGATTCCGCGAGCCACCATTCGAGCCTCCATCCAGACCGGAGTGTGCCGGACCGTATCGGACGCCGGTGGACGGAAAGGCGCCGCGAAACCGCCGAACCGCCTTATCTAGGAGACCGCGCCGGACACCCTCGGATCGGTCCGAGGAGGACGCTCCCTCCGCCAGATTCCGGCCGACGACGGGGACGGGACGGGTCGAGGTCGTGGGCACCGGGCGCGCCGGTGGGGCGTGCGGCCCGGGACTGGGGACATGTACCGGGCTTCACCTGTCCGCCGGGGCGGAGGCCGGCGCCAGCGCGAAGCGGCCGAGGCCGAGGGTGGTGCCCTTGCCGAGGCCGAAGGGGCGGGCGGCGGCGAGGAAGGCGGCGAGCCCGGGGCAATCCCGGAGGTCGAGGAC
>JALSIO010000370.1 GCA_026989995.1 Myxococcales bacterium | reverse complement strand
GGGTGCCACGGCCGCGCGGTCCCGCGCGGACGGCCGGGAAGTTCCCCGAGCCAGCCCCTGCCGGGGGGTCGGGCCCCCCGTCGGGTGCGGACCGCCGGCCGGATCAGGGCGCCCCGGAGCGGGATCTCCGGAGGGCCGCGAGCGCTGCCGCCGCGGCGACCTCCCGCTCCTCCGGGGGCAGGTCCTCCAGGGCCTCCCAGCCGAGGCCCGTGGGGCGTCCGGAGCCTCCGGGCATGGGCCCCTCCCCGGCCGGGACGGCAGCCCGGGCGCGGAGGACGTCCTCGAGATACCGGGCGAGGCGGGCCCCGAGGCCGGTGTCGGGCCGGGGAACGGGAGCGGGACGCGGAGGGGGGGAGGCATCCAGCCAGGCGGTGAGGTCCCCCGCCGGCGGATCGGGAAGGGGGTGCGTCCCGCGGATCGGAAGCCCCTGCCCGGCCCGCAGCACGTGGACGCCCTCGGCCGCGAGCCTCGGGAGGAGGAAGTCCAGGTAGCGGGCGCCCTGGAGGTAGTGCGAGTTGGTGAGGATCTCCGAGCCGTCGGACCCCCGCGCCCGCAGGATGTAGACGTGCCGCTGCTCGCCGCCGAAGTCGGCGCCGAGCAGTGCGAGCTCCCGGGCACCGAGCTCGCGGGCGAGCACGACCATGGCCTCCGAGACCGTGGCGAAGGGCTCGTCGAGCACGGTCCGAGCCTCGCGCTCGGCGGCGAGCTCCGGAAGCTGGTCCGAGCGGATGTGGAAGACGAAGGTCCGCTCCGGCCAGCGGCCGAGCACCTCCGGCTCCACGAGCGCCTCCGCGAGCAGGACGCCGGGTGGCGTGGTCACCTCGGCGAGCAGCCGCGCGCTCGCGAGCGGGTCCGGCGCCACCACGACATCGGGCACCACCCCGGACTCGAAGAGCCTGGGCAGGGCCTGCGGCGCCGCCATCACCACACCCCCGCGCCGCTTGCGCAGCGCCGGGAGGAAGGGCGCCGCGGAGGGGCCCCCCGAGACGACCGCCACCCGCCGGCCGCGCAGCAGGCCGTCGAGTTCGGCGAGGCTGCCGAGCTGCGCCATCCGCACCAGGCTGCCCAGGCCGCGGCTGCTCACCACCGTCCGCGAGGGATCGAGCCCGCGGCGCCGCAGCCGACGGCGCAGCACCCGGGCCAGCCAGCGGAGCTCGAAGCGACATAGCTCGGAGTAGCCCGGGTGGGCGACCACCGCGGGCAGGAGATTCCGGTCGAGGAGCTCGGCGAGCAGGGACTCGGCTTCGGGAAGCGTGTGGACCCAGTGCACATCCGGGAGCTCGAGACTCTCCTCGAGGGGCGATCGCCGGGGAATCGCGCGGAGGAGCGCCTCGGTGATCTCGGGGAAGGGATCGAGGACCACGACGGGCGCGGCGCCCTGTGCGCGGAGCGCGCGGGGGAGGTAGCCGAGCCCCCCGCCCACCAGCAGCGGGCTTCGGGCTGCAGCCGCGGGCATCGGCGGAAGCCCGGCGTCCGGCGCGGCGAGCATGGCGCGCGCCGTGCGCTCGGCCTCCCGGACCGGGTCGTAGCAGGAGTGCACCGGCCGGCCGTGGAGGTTCTCGGAGCTCCCGCCGAGGAGCAGGGTGGGGTGGCCCGAGCGCGCCAGCTCGACGGTCCAGGCCACGGTTCCCAGACCCCGGGCGAGCACCGTCCCCCCGTCGTGCCCCCGGATCGCCTCCGCCATGCCCCCTCCATCGGCCCGTTCCGAGCCGAGCTTGTGCCGCGGCCCGCCGCAGACGAGGTGCGACGCGGTGCGGCAGGCCGGACGAACGGCCGGCTGGCCTATCCTCCGGGGCCATGTCGCAGGCCGCGCGATCGGAAGCGCTGGCGCCCTGGCGGCGCCGGCTGCGCGAGATCATCTTCGAGGCCGATACCCCCGCCGGAAAAGCCTTCGACGTGGGGCTTCTCGCGGCCATCGTCGCCAGCGTGCTCGCGGTGATGGCGGAGAGCGTCGCCGAGATCCGGGCCCGCTTCGGGACCGAGCTCGACGCGGTCGAGTGGTTCTTCACGGGGCTTTTCTCGGTGGAGTACGTGCTGCGGCTCCTCTGTGTGCGCGAGCCCCTCCGCTACGCCCGGAGCTTCTTCGGGGTGGTCGACCTCCTGGCGATCCTCCCCACCTATCTGTCGCTGGTGCTCCCCGGAGCAGAATCGCTGCTGGTCATCCGCGGGATCCGGCTGCTTCGGGTGTTCCGGGTGTTCAAGCTGGTGCATTTCCTGGGCGAGGCGACGGTGCTGCGCGCCGCCCTCACCGCCAGCCGCCACAAGATCATCGTGTTCCTCGGCGCGGTTCTGGTCCTGGTGACCATCCTGGGTGCCCTCATGTACCTGGTGGAGGGGGAGGAGCACGGCTTCACCAGCATCCCCATGGCGGTCTACTGGGCCATCGTGACGCTCACCACCGTCGGCTACGGCGACCTCGCGCCGCAGACCACAGCGGGCCGGGTCCTGGCCTCGCTGGTGATGATCCTCGGCTACAGCGTGATTGCGGTCCCCACCGGCCTCGTGACGGCCGAGATCGTGGAGAGCGTGTCGGCGGCCCGGAGGCCCACCACGCGGGTGTGTCCCACGTGCCTGGCCGAGGGTCTCTCCTTCGGTGCGCGCTTCTGCGAGCAGTGCGGTGCCGAACTGCCCGCGCCAGAAACGCCACCGGACCCCGCGTGAGCCGGGCACGGCACCGCGTGCCCGTGGCCCGGGTGGGGGATCGGGGCGCCGGACGTGGACGGACCTCTCCCCGACCGGGCGGGCCCGGCGACCGCGCTATCCCTCGCCCCGCGGCGTCCCCTTCGAGGCGGTATCGGCCGGGGTCGCCGGGACGGCGCGGGTGCCCCCCGGCGTGGGGTGCATCTGGGCGCCGCCCGGACGGGCACCGGCCCCGTGGTGCTGCATGGCGCCGGGGTGCATGCCCATGGGATCCCGGGCCGGCTGCGCCATCCCCGTGCCCGTCGGAGCCTGCCGCGGATGGTGCATCCCCATGGCGGGCGAAGGCATGCCCATGCCGCGTGCGTGCATCGGCATTCCGGGGTGCCCCATTCCCAGGGTGCCCGCTGTTCCCATCGCGGCATGAGCCGGACAGGCTGCCGGGGCGGCGGTCGTGGG
>JALSIO010000369.1 GCA_026989995.1 Myxococcales bacterium | reverse complement strand
GCTCCCCACCTGGCAGGCCTTCTACCGCCGGCGTCGCGACCCCGAAGGCGGGGGATGAAGCGGCCGGACCCCGCGGCGGAGCCGGGACCCGGCCGCGGATCGGACCCAGGCGGGGTCCGGCAACGGCCCGAAGTCCCTCCCGTGCGGGTCAGCGGGAGACGCGCACCGGAATCCGCCGCTCCCGGCGCCCACCCTCCCGGGGAATCCGCACCGTCAGCACGCCCCGACGGTACCCGGCCTCCGCGGCCTCCGGACGAACCGGAAAGGGCAGCGGGAAGGCCCGCTCGAAGGCCCCGTAGGCCGATTCGAAGAGCAGGTAGCTGGCGTCCTTCTCCTCCCTCTCGAATCGCTTCTCGCCTCGGATCACCAGGTACCGGTCGGTGCAGAGGATCTCGAAGTCCTCCTCCCGCATCCCGGGCGCCTCGACGCGGATCACCAGCGCTTCCGGGGTCTCGACGACTTCCGCCGCGAGCAGGCCGAAGCTCTCCGCCGGAAGCGGCACGCCCTCCTCCTCGCCGCGCTTTCGGCGGAACCGGGTCAGCGCACCGGCGCTCCGCCGGCGAAGGCGCTCCCAGCCCTCCGCGAAGGTCTCCAGGATTTCGCCCGCGCCGCGGCGCAGGGGTTCGATCCAGCTCATGGCGGTCCCTCCTCGGGGGCGAACGTCGCCCCCGGCGGCCGGCTGTCAATCCGAAGGTGGCTCGCGCCACGGCGCGATGCGCCCCGTGCGGGCCTTCGGGCGGCCGAAAACGCCCCCGGGCTTGCGAAGCCCCCGGTGGTGCCGAAGTATGCCCCTGGCCCGGATGCCCTCCAACGCGGTCCGGGTCGAAGTCCTCCGCCCCGCCGGGGGGGTCCCCCGGAGCGCGGGCGCGGGTACCGGGCGGAAACGCCGCCGGGACCGGCGATGGCGAGCCCGGCGAGCGCCGACCCGAAAAGGCGCACCGACGAGGAGGTCATGAAGCACTCCATCACGGCCAAGGGCGCCCTCGATCACGGCGAGCTCGAGCGCGCGGTCGGGCGACGGGTGCAGCGGATCGCGCGCCTGCTGAAGCGGTTCCCGGACGATGCCACCTTCCTGCACGTGGTGGGCGAGGAGCTCGGAGGAACGCACCGTCACGCCCGGATCTCCCTCGCGCTGAGCCTCCCCTCGCGGACCCTCGCCTGCCACGACGAGGGCAAGCACCTCGACGAGGTGGTCCGTGAGGCCTTCGACGAGCTCGAACGCCTGGTCCGGCGGGAGAAGGAGCGGCTGCGCGCCGAGCGCGAGCAGGAGCGCGCGGCGGCCCGGGCCCGCGAACGGCTGCTCGCCCGCCTCGAGAAGGGCGGTCAGGGGGCCGAGCTCCCCGTCGAGCGCTTCGACGCGATCTCCGCGGAGCTCCCCGAGCTCGAGCGCTTCGTCCACCGCGAGATCCGGCTGCTCGAGGCGGCGGGGGACATCGCCTGGCGGGAGGTCGACCCCCGGGACATCGTCGACCAGGTGGTGGCCCGTGCCCTCGAGCGATTCGCCGAGCGCCCACGGGCCGTGGACCTCGGAACCTGGCTGCAGACCCTGGCCGCACGTGCCCTCCGCGCCGAGGTGGACCGCCTGCGCGTCCTCCGCCGGCGTGCGGTGCGGATCGAGGAGGACATCCCCGAGACCCCTCCGGAGGAGGAGGTGAACGAGCTCGGTGACGAGATCCTCGACTTCTACCAGCCCGACGAGGATCTGCGCATGGAGGACGTCCTCCCGGCGCTCGGCATCCCCACACCCGAGGAGGCGGAGCGCACCGTCGAGTTCGAAAAGGCGCTCTTCGCGGCCCTCGCCGCCCTGCCCCGCTCGTGGCGCGAGGCCTTCCTGCTGCGCGCCCTCGAGGAGGCACCGGTGGAGGACGTGGCCGCGGTTCTCGAGCGCGACCCCGAGGAGGTGGAGCGGGAGGCCGAGCTCGCCCGGGCCTTTCTCGTGGCGCGGTTGCGGTCCGCGGGTCTGGTCCCCTGATCCACCAGCCCGCACCCCCGCGCCCAGCCGATTCCGGGGCTCCCGAGATCCGGCCGACCGCCGTGGAGCGAGCCATCGGCGCGCTCTTTCACGACGTGGCCCTCTGGCCGATCCTCGCCGTGGCGGTGGGACACGTGGGCGCAATCCTCGCGCCGCTGCTGCTGCTCGGCCTCCGAGACCGCCAGCTCCGCCCCGCGGCCGGGCTGCTGCTCTTCGCGGGACTCACCGCCGCGGGTGTGGCCTCCGAGCTGCGCCGGGAGCGCCGCCCCGGCCCGGTCACCGCCTTCGCGCTGCTCGGCTGGGGTGTCGCCGCCCTGCTCGCCTGGCTCGCGGCCCGGCACGGCCTCTTCTGACCGGGCCGGGCATGGGGCCTGTCGGCAGCGGGCCTCGACCTCCCCATGCCACCCCCCGGTGGTGGCGGGCGAGGGTCGCGGGAACGGGCCCCGCCCGCGGGGCACCGAAGCCGCGGCCCGAGGCGGCGTGCGCGGCCGACCGGTCGGTGCCGGGTCCGGCCCCCGCACGCGAAGCAGGCGGAGTCCGCAACAGGCGGGTGGGGACCCGGCCGAGGGATGTCGAAGGAGGCGGATGGTGACCCAGGCAGGATTCGAACCTGCGACTCCCAGCTCCGGAGGCTGGTGCTCTATCCAGCTGAGCTACTGGGCCACGAGGGAAGGATAGCCCAAGCCCGGAGCCGATCCCTCGAGCGGGCCTGCGGGCTTCCCGATGGGGTGGTGGGGCGTACTGGACTCGAACCAGTGACCTCCGCGGTGTGAACACGGCGCTCTAGCCAACTGAGCTAACGCCCCATGGGACCGGGATTCTTAGGGTACCGGAAGACGCCCTGCAAGCGACCCGGAGAGCGGCCCGGCCACCCCCGGACGGGGCGCCGCCGCCCCCGCCGCGGTCACTCAACCCTCGCCCGCCCGGGCCGTGGCCGCCCGCACGAAGTCGCTGAACAGCGGGTGGGGCTCGAAGGGCCTCGACTTGAACTCCGGGTGGAACTGGCAGGCCACGAACCAGGGATGCTCGGGGGCCTCCACCACCTCGACCAGGCGCCCGTCGGGGGAGGTCCCGGCCAGCACCAGGCCCGCCTCGGCCAGGCGATCCCGGTACTCCGGGTTGAACT
>JALSIO010000368.1 GCA_026989995.1 Myxococcales bacterium | reverse complement strand
CCCGCCGACGCCCCGGCCCTTCCCGGCCCCTCCCGGCCGGGCGGGCCGTCGCCAGCCCGCGCGGCGCGCTCCGGCCCGGCGCCGGGCACGGGCGGGTCGGAGGGATACCAGAGGAGGCACCGCCCCGGCACGCCCCCGGCGGCGAAGGCCGAGCCCCGTTCGGGTCGGCCCCGCTCGCCACCGGATGCCCGGCCTCGCCGGAAGCGCCGCTCAGGCCGCGCGCAGCAGCCGCGCGAAACGGGCGCGGTCGAGCAGGCGGCCGTGCCCGCCGAGGGCGCCGCAGTTCCGCGCCGCGGCATGGGCACCGATGCGAAGCGCCGTGGCGAGCGGGGCCCCGTGCACGAGGGCGGCGGCCACGGCGCCGTGGAAGACGTCTCCGGCGCCGGTGGTGTCGAGGACCCGGGCCGGGACGGCCTCGAAGCGGCGGACGCGGCCCCCCGCGAGGTAGACCCCACCGCGGGGGCCCAGGGTCACCACCGGGGTCCCTCCGAAGCGCTCATGGAGCCGCCGGAGGGCCCGGGTGGGAGATCCGTCCCCGAAACTCCGGGCAAAGGAGCGGGGCACGATGGGGAGATCCACGCAGGGCAGCAGACGGAGATGCGAGGGCCGGGTGTCGGAGAGATCCGCCATCACCAGCGCCCCCCGCTCCCGGGCCCTCCGGGCGGCCCGGAGGGCCTGCTCGGGGAAGTGCCCGTCGAGGAGCAGCAGCGCATGGCGGTCGATGCCCGAGAGGTCGAAATCGGGCGCCCGCGCCTCGACCCGCCGCCGGTCCGCCACGAGGAAGCGGCGCTCGCCGTCCGCCCGGCGCACGAGCGCGATGCAGACGGTGGTCTCGACTCCCTCGGCGAGCCGTACCCCCCGGACGTCGAGCCCGTCGCGCCGGAGCGCCCGCCGCAGGGCCCGCCCTTCCTCGTCCGCGCCGAGCGCGGTGAGAAGCCGGGCCGGGACGCCGAGGGCCGACGCCTGGTAGACGGCGTTCGTGGCCATGCCTCCAGGCGACACGAGTCGGCGTCGATAGCGGAGCCGCTCGGCCCCGGCGAAGGAATCCACCACGAGCGCGTGGTCCAGCACGCAGAGCCCGAGACCGATCACCCGGCGAGGGGGCACCCCCGAGCCGGGCTCACGAGGCCCGGACGGCATCGGCGAGGGCCGGGCGGGGCGTGCGCGCCTCGAGCAGGGCGGGGAGGACCAGGAGGTTCGCGAGCATGGTGAGCACCACGCCCACCGACAGAAGCATGCCGAGGCTGGCCATGCCGCGGTGGTCCGAGAAGGCGAGGCTCCCGAAGCTCACCAGGGTGGTCAGCGAGCTCGCCACGACACCGCGGGCGGTGCTCGTGTGGAGCAGGTCGGTGCCGCCGGTGCCCTCGTGCCGGTAGCGGTGGACGAGGTGGATGCCGCTGTCGACCCCGATGCCCAGGAGCAGGGGAAGCACCACCACGTTGGCGAAGTTGAAGGCGATTCCGAGCAGCACGGTCGCCGCGCCGGTGAGCGCGGCGGCGAGCGCGAGCGGCGCCATCACGAGAAGCGTGTCCGACAGGCGGCGCCAGAGGAAGAGCAGCAGCACGAAGATCACGAGGGCGGCGGACGCCAGCGCCTCGACCAGGGCGCGCACGATGGTGCGGGCGTAGTTCACGAGGCTCACGGCGCTTCCCGTCGCCCCGGGCACCGCCCGCTCCACCTCCTCCACGAAGGCCTCGAGGCCCTCGCCGTCGAGTGTTCCGGCGGGGAAGACCTGCACCCGGGTGCGGCCGTCGTCCGCCCGAAGCTGCCCGACGAGCTCCGGGGGGAGGTCCGCCACCGTGGTGGAACCCGGCTCGAGCGCCGTCCACAGCCACCCCAGCAGATCGCGGAGGGAGTCGAGGAGGGCCGCGTCGAAGCGGAGGAGGTCCTCCTCCGGGGCGCGCTCGGCCTCGAGCCGCGCGAGCAGACGGCCGAGGGTTGCGCGGGCGCGGGCGAGGGAGGCGCGCTGCCGCTCGTCGCTGGCCCGGATCACGGCCTCGGAGCCGAGCAGATCGAGAAGCCCGCGCAGGGCGGCCTTCACCTCACCCACCCGCAGGGGCCGCGCGAGGGGGGTGGGCCCCGGCCCCAGGAACTCGGAGACGTCCGCGAGGATGTCCCGTTTCACCTCCGGATCGTCGGGAAGCAGGTCGCCGAGGGTACGGGTGGCCCCCACCGCCGGGAGGGGCTCGAGCGCCTCGGCGAGCCTCTCGGCCGCGGCCGGATCGGGGGCGACCACGTCGATGTTCCACGGCGAGGTCTCGGCCCCCTCGAGGAGGTCCTCGAAGGCCTGCACCGACTCCGTCTCCGGACTCCGCATCCGCACCACGTCGGGGTCGAAACGCGTCCGGGGCAGTGCCGCCATCGCCGCCACGCCGAGGGCGGCCGCCGCCCACCGGATGGACCGCGCGTGGCGCGCCGGCCAGCTCGGAGGAGGCGCGCCCTGCCGCCCGCGCTTCCGGGGTCCCGGGACCTCCACCGGCGCGACGGTGAGCCAGGCGGGGAGCACGGTGAGCGTCGCGAAGAGGCTCACGAACATCCCCGCACCGGAGATCAGGCCGAGCTCCGCCACCGCGATGTAGTCGGTGGGCAGGAAGGCGAAAAAGCCGATGGCCGTGGTGGAGGCGCAGAGAAGGAGCGATCCGCCGACACTCCGCGCGGCTTCCCGCAGCGCGCTCACGTGGTCGAGCCCGTCGGCGAGGAGCTCGAGGTGGCGAAGGGCGAGGTGGATCCCGAAGTCCACCCCGAGGCCGATGAAGAGCACGGCGAAGGCGATCGACACGATGTTGAGGTGGCCGACGGCGAAGGTCGCGAAGGCCGCCGTCCAGACGAGGCCGACGAGGAGCGTCCCGAGCACCGCCACGACGAGCCGCAGGCGCCGCAGGAAGAAGTACAGCAGCAGGGCCACGAGCCCGAAGCAGGCCACGCCCGCCGTCCCCACGTCGAAGGCGAGGCCGAGCATCTCCTCGTAGTTGAGCGCGGGATTGCCGGTGATCCGCACCCGCACCCCGGGGCTCCCCTCGAGGCCGAGCTCGCGGGCGGCCCGCCGGATCTCCGCGATGGGCGGGCCCGCCGGGAGCAGGCGGTTGAAGTCGAGCACCGGCT
>JALSIO010000367.1 GCA_026989995.1 Myxococcales bacterium | reverse complement strand
CGCTTGCCGCCGCGGTCGGGTCGGGAGCGGTCGGCGCCGGGTGCCCCGGCCCTGCCGCCCGGGAGCCGCTCAGGGGCCCCGCGCCTTGAACAGGCCGGCCTCGTTGCGCGTCGGCGCGGAGAAGGTGGCGCCGAGGCAGGCGCCTCCCGCGGTGTGGATCTGCACCTCGACGGCCGGATCCCCGGCGAGCGGGGTCGGCGGGAGGGACAGCGCCGTGCCCCGGGCCAGGAGCACGGCCCGGCTCTCCCCGTCGCCGCCGGGGCGCAGCACGAGCCGCCGGACCCCCGCGCGGCGGCCGTCCCGATCGAGGTAGCGGTCGCCTCCGGCAGGGAGCGCGCGCCAGCACGGCCGCCCGCGACAGAGACCGCCGGGAGCGAGCTCGGCCCGGAACAGCAGCTCCGGCACGCCGCCGGCGCGGTCGAAGAGGCAGACGGTGGCGCCGGCCGGTCCGAGCTCCGGGTCCCCGAGCTCCGCCTCGCCGAGGGCGTCTCCCCGCTTCCAGGCGAGGCGCAGGCGGCCGTCGGGCGATCCCCCCGGCGGACCGCGGAGCAGGAGGGTGGCCCGTCCGGCCGCGCGACAGACGGGCTCCGGCGCGGGGGCGGCGCCACAGGTTCCGAGGGCGTCGCAGCGGTCCGGCGCCGTGCAGGCATCTCCGTCGTCACAGGGGCTGCCCGCGGGCTCGAGCTCACAGTCCGGCGCGCAGCAGTCGCCCGGGGAGGTGTTGCCGTCGTCGCAGGCCTCGCCGGCGGTCCGGATGCCGTTGCCGCAGCCGGTGGGCGCGCAGTTCGCGTCGCAGCCGTCTCCCGAGACGGCGTTGCCGTCGTCACAGAGCTCTCCGGTCTCCGTCGCCCCGTTGCCACAGCTCCACTCGTCGGCTCCGGCGTCGACCGCGGCGCCGAAGAGCCTCGGCTCGCCGGCGCGGTCGGTCTCGCCCGGATCGAGGGAAGTGGCCGGATCGCCGAGGTCGAGGGCGGGGGAGTCCCACGCCGGGACGGGACCCGTCCCGGCGTCGACGAGATGCGGATCCGCGAAGAGGGAGAAGGCGCCCTGCCCGGTGGCGGCGCGCCAGGCCTCGAAACCCACGTGCTCGACCCCGTTCCAGACGAAGGTGGAGGCCGCGGAGCCGGGTGGGGCCCACCACAGGTTGTGCCGGAAGTCGTTTGCCGAGTTCCCCTCGTAGGAGACGAGGAGCAGGCCGGCAGGGCCCCCGGCGATGAGGTTGTTGCGCACCGTGTTCCCGGTGGCGAACTGCACCCACAGCTCGCCGAAGCCGGAGCCGAGGGTGTCGTTACCGACCAGGGTGTTGTTGCGGAACTCGCAGGCTTCGACCCGGCCGGCCGAAGCCGCGAAGCCGCCGAAGACGAGGCCGGCCTTCTCGTTCCCGTGCAGCAGGTTCGAGCGAACCACCACGCCCCGGGCCGTGATGCCGGCGTTTTCCGCGCCGACCTCGATGCCGAGGTCGGATCCGGTGACGCGGTTTCCCTCGATCACGACGTCGCGGGCGCCGTCCACGTAGATCCCGGCCGCGAAGCCGCCTCCGTAGACGGATCGCGCCCGCTCCACCGTGTTGCCCCGGACCACGCCGTTGCGCACCACGAGGCCCGGGTCGGGCTGGATGTCGGTCTCGCCACCGATCAGGTCGATCCCGATGTTGTTGACGTCCCGGATGCGGTTTCCGGAGATCTCGAAGTCGGTCACGTTCCCGTTCAGCACCAGCGCCTCGCTCGGCGCGGGCTCGCAGTCGTGGATCTCGTTGTCGGCGATGACGAGCTCCGAGATCGGGGTCGGCTCGGTCCCGTAGACGGTGATCGCCATGGCGCTCGTGCCGCGGAGGTCGTGGATGAGGTGGTCGCGGATCTCGATGTCCGTCCCCGCCCCGAGGATGCGGATCGCGGAGGCATCCCGGGCTCCGGCGAGGTTGCGCAGCTCGAAGCCCCCGAAGCGCAGGTGGCTCCGGTTCTCGATGCGCACCAGATCGGTGTTCCCGAGGCCGCCGCCGTCGATCACCGGTCGCTCGCCGGGCCACGCCTCGAGGCGGATCGGGCTGCCCGGTGTGCCGCTGCGGGGAAACCGCACCGCTTCGGCGTAGATGCCGCCCCGGACGAGCACGAGGTCGCCCGGCGCCGCCACCGCGAGGGCGGGGGCGATGGCGGTGAAGTCACCGCTGCCATCCTGTGCCACCACGAGCGTCGCCGCCGTGGCCGACGGTGCGCCGAGCCCGATGGCCAGCGCGAGCACCGGCAGCAGGCGTCGCGTGGCCGGAGCGCTCACTCGGAGCGGGCCTTGAATCGCTCGGCCTCGTTCTCGATCGGGACAGTGAAGCGGTTCTCGAAGCACGCCGTCTCCCCGAGAAGCTGTACGCGCACCCGCGGATCGAGGCGCAGAGGCGGGCTCGGAGGCGCCACGCCCGCCCCGGTCGCCACGAAGACGATCTTCGACCACCCGTCGACCCCCGATCGGAGCAGAAGCTTCTTGAGCCCGCCGAGGCTCCGGGCCGGGTCGCGGTAGAGGTATCCGCGGGAAATCGGATCCCAGAGTCCGCCCGAGGGCACGCTCAGCTCGTAGATGCGGCTCGGGGTGCCGTTGCTCTCGTCGTAGATGCACAGGGTCACCGGGTCGCCGGCCGTGGGATCGCCGAAGTCGGCGAGCTCGGCGGCCGCCCCCCCGCCATAGCGCCAGACCAGGCGGTCGCGGCGGTCGTTCGCGCGGTCGAGGATGCGCAGGAGCCCCCTGCCCGGCGCGGCGGGCAGCCGGCAGCCCGGAGCCGGAGCCGGTCCCGGGCTGCAGGCCCCGCCCTGGCAGACGTCCCCCCGCGTGCAGCCGCTGCCGTCCTCGCAGGCCGTGCCGTCGGGCAGCGGGCTCCCCGCGCACACCCCGGACTGGCAGGTGTCGCCGGTGGTACAGGAGCTGCCGTCGTCGCAGGGGAGGCCCTCGCTGGCGGGATCGCTGCAATCGGGTCCGAAGACCGACGCGGTGAGCTGGTACTCCCCGGAGCCCGCCGCCCGGGCCACCAGCACGTGCCAGGTGCCGGGAGCCGGGAGGGCCACGGAGCAGGCGCCGAAGGGGCTCACCCCCGCGGCGGCGCAGTCGAAGGCGGCTTGCGTGGG
>JALSIO010000366.1 GCA_026989995.1 Myxococcales bacterium | reverse complement strand
CGAGCGCCTCGGCCAGGGATTCCGCCTCGGTGGCCAGCGGAGGCATTCCGAGCGCCAGCCGGAGGTCGACGACGGGGAGGACCTCGCCGCGGAGGACGGCCATGCCGCACAGGGAGGGGGACTGGGCCGGGAGTCGGGTCAGCTCGGGCATGCGGGTGATCTCGCGCACCCGCTGGATCGGAAGGGCCCACGGCTCGGCGCCTACCCGGATGGCCACCACCTGGAGGCGCGGCGTGCCCCGGGGCTCCTCCGGGGCCTCGGATCCGCCTCCGGCGCGGGGGGGCGCGGGCCCGCCCCGTCCGGCGGACTGGGGCACGGCGACCTCCGTCAGGAGCGCCTCGCTGTCGAGCAGCACGATCGGCCCCGCGTCGTGCCGGATGATCCCGCGAACCACGCCCTCGTCGAGCCCCTCGATACCCGCGGGGAGCTCGGCGGGCCCCGGGTCCTCGACGCGCAGGACCCCGCCCACCGCGTCCACGTGCAACCCGAAGGGTCCGTCTGGGTGCGCGATCACGACCACCCGCTCCGCCGGGGACGGGCTGGCGGGCAGTCCGAGTCTCCGGCCCCCGTCGACCACGGCGAGGACCTCGCCCCGCAGATGGGTGATCCCCCTCACGAACGGCGGAGCGCCCGGGACCCGGGCCGTGGCCGGAGGGCGGACCACCTCGCGGATCGTGCGGAGCTCGAGGCCGAAGGCCGTCTCCCCGATCCGGAAGCTCAGGAGCTCGAGCCGGCACGGAGGAGGCGCCACACCGTTCGCCTCGCCAAGGGGGCTCGCCGCGCCCACCGCCGACCTCAGCCCTGCAGCTCTTCGGCGAGTGCCGAGACCTCCTCGACCGCGGAGGCCAGCTCGCGGAGGCCGCGGGCCCCCTCCTCGGCCGCGGCCGAGGCCTCGGACGTGGCGGTGCGGGCGTTGTCTGCGGCCTCGGCCACCTCGGCGACCGCACGGCGCGCTTCCTCGACGCAGGTCCCGGCTTCCCCCTGGCCCCTGCGGATCGCTGCGGTCTCCTCCCGGACGCCCTGCATGCGGTCGCTGACGGTCCGGAGACTCGCCACCGTGCGGTTCGCCTGCTCCACCTCGCCGGCGGCGGTCCGCCCGGAGGCTTCGATGTCGGCGGCCACGGCGGCGGTCTGCTGCTGGATGGCCCGCACGAGGTCCTTGATCCGCTCGGCGTTCTCGCTGGATTCGGTGGCCAGATTGCGGACGTCGGCGGCCACCACCGCGAAGCCGCGTCCGTATTCTCCCGCCCGGGCGGCCTCGATGCTGCCGTTGACCGCCAGCAGGTTGGTCTGGATGGTCACGCTGGTGATCGCGTCCACGATCTTGTCGATCTGCCGGGTGCGCTCCTCCAGGCGGCGGATGTCGGCGGCCGAGCGCACCGCCTGCCCGGCCGCCTCGTGGATGCCGGCGGCCATCGCCTCGACCGCCCGGCGCGTCTCCGTCAGGGCCTCGGCCAGGCGGTCGGCTTCGTCCGCCGCCTCCTCGGCCATCTCCGTCGTGATCCGCCCGTTCTCCGCGATGGCGGTCGCCGCCTCCCGGGACTGGGCCGTGGCGGTGGCCTGCTGCTCGGCGCCCTTGGCGATCTCCTGGATGGCGGTCCGGATCTGGTGGGACGCGCTGTGGCACTGCTGCATGACGGCCGCGAGCTCCTCGGCCGCGGCCGCGAGCTCCTGGCTCGACTTGTCCACCGCGGTGGAGGTCTTGAGCAGTTCGGCCATCTCCGCCAGCTCGTCGGCGGCCTTGCCGGCCTCCTGGAGGGCCCGGGTCTGTTCGTGGCCCGCCTTCGTGGCTTCCTCCGCCGCCGCAGCGGCCTCCTCGGCCGCGGCCGCGATCTGTTCCGCACCCTGCAGGAAGCCCTCCACCGAGGTGGCGTTCTCCTCCAACCGGCTGCGGATGGAGGCGAAGCGATCCGCCACCCGGTCTGCGCCCTCGACCACCCCCTGGAGGGCCGCCGTGATCTCCGCGGCCTTCTCCGCCTCCTCCCGGGCCTTCTCGCTGGAGGTCTGGACGTCGCGGGCCACGTCGGAGACGTCGCCCTGGATCTGGCTGACGATGTCGCGAATCCCCCGGGCCGATCGCTCGGAGACCTCCGCCAGGGTCCGGACCTCGTCCGCGACCACGGCGAAGCCCTTGCCGTGCTCGCCGGCCCGCGCCGCCTCGATCGCCGCGTTGAGCGCGAGGAGGTTGGTCTGGTCGGCGATCCGGACCACGGCCTCGACGATGTCGCCGATCTCGGTACTCTGCTTCTCGAGTTCCCGGATCAGCTCGGCGGACCGGGCGTTCGCCTCGGCGCCGGCACGGACGCCCTCGGCGAGCCGCTCGATGTCCGCCGCAGCGTCGCCGATCCGACGCTGGAGATCGGCGATGGCCTCGGTGGCGCGGTCGGCCAGGCTGCGCTGTTCGCCGCTGACCCGGTTGACCTCGCGGATGCGACCGACGCAGGCTTCGGAGTTCCTGGACGCCTGTTCAGCGGCTGCGGCGATGGTCTCCATGGCGCCGAGGAGCTGCCGGATGGCGGCGTTGGATTCCTCGACTCCGCTGGCGAGCTGCTGGGTGGCGGTGGCGATGCGTTCCGCGGCCTGCTGGCGGCGGGCCGCGGTACGGGCGGCGGCCTTCTGGCGAGCCCGCTCCCGGGCCGCGTCCGCGGAACGGACGGCGCCCGCCGCAGGCGACCGGCCGGAGCCGGGGCGGCCGGGGGCTTCGCGGTTGGGGTTGGGGGCTGCGAGCTGGGCCATCGCGGGTCCTCCTGGGTCCCTCGGGCGCGGGGCCGCCCCGGTTCGGCGCGCTTCGGTCGGGGGCGGGCCGGGAAAACGGCGGGGCGGTGTCCCGGAACACCCAACAGCGTCCCCATCGGCACAGCCGACCGCCCCTTTAGCCTGAATGGGCCAGTTTTCCGGCGGGTCGGGGGTCTGTCGGAGGAGGGCTCGGTGGGAACCCGAGCACCCCTGCGGGTGGAACGGCCGGTCGGGCGCCCGGGCCGGATGTCCCGACTCCGGCCGGGCGGCAGGAGGGGTACCCGGGGGGCGTTTCGCGCCGCGTTCCCGGGCCCCGCGGACGCCAGCGCGCGGCGGGCGAGCCGTCCCGCGCGGAGCGTGGACCACCCGGGGCGAAGGCGATC
>JALSIO010000365.1 GCA_026989995.1 Myxococcales bacterium | reverse complement strand
CGCTCCTTCCAGGTGGTGGTGGGCACGAGGCCCGCCTTCGGGCTCGGCAGGCCGACCGGGATCGCGCTTCGCGAGGAGAAGGCGGGCCTCGTGCCCACCACCACCTGGAAGGAGCGCCGGACCGGGGAGCCCTGGATGCGGGGGGAGACCGTCTCCGTCTCCATCGGACAGGGGGCGGTGCTCGTCACCCCCCTGCAGCTCGCGGTGGCCTACGCGGCCCTCGCCAACGGGGGCGTGGTGGTGCAGCCCCGGCTCCTGCTGCGCATCGAGGACCTCGACGGGCGCGTGGTCGAGGAGGTTCCCCCGCGCGTCCGCGCCACCGTCCCGGTGGACGCCCGCCATCTCGCCCGCATCGCACGGGCCCTCGAGTCGGCGGTCTCCGAGCCGGGCGGGACGGGTGTTCGGGCCCGCATCGAGGGCGTGCGCGTGGCCGGGAAGACGGGCACCACACAGGTGGTCTCCCTGAGGCGGGTGGAGGGCCTCGAGGGGGACGACGTGCCGCGGCACTACCGCGATCACGGATGGTTCGCGGCCTTCGCGCCGGTGGAGGCGCCGGAGATCGTGGTGGTGGCGCTCGCCGAGCACGGCGGCGGGGGAGGCAGCGCCGCGGCACCCATGGCCCGGCACGTGCTCGAGCGCTACTTCGCGCGGCGGGGGCCGGAACCCGGGCTCGAGCGGGCCTCGGGGGAGGGTCCCTCTGCCACTTCGCCGGCGGCCACCGGGGGGAGGCGCCGTGCTGCGGGTTGACCGGCGCCTGCTCCAGAACTTCGACTGGCCCTTCCTCGGACTGACGCTGCTGCTGCTCGGCCTCGGCCTGCTCAACCTCTGGTCCGCCACCAGCCACGGGGAACCGGGCATGCCCCCGGCGCTTCGGCGCCAGCTGGTGGCGCTCGCGGTCGGCTTCGCGGGTCTGCTCGCGGCGGTGGCCGTGGACTACCGCACCCTCGAGCGCTACGCGCAAACCCTCTACCTCGCTGTGGTGGCGCTGCTCTTGGTGACGCTCGCGGTGGGCCGGGTGACCCGCGGGACCCTCGGATGGATCGCACTCGGTCCCGTCCGCTTCCAGCCCTCGGAGCTGGCCAAGGTGGCGCTGGTGATCCGCCTCGCGGCCCACTTCCACCGCCATCCTCCGAGCCGGGTCGAGCGGCTGGTGGACCTTCTGCGCCCGGGCGCCCTCATCGCCCTTCCTGTGGGCGCGATCGTCCTGCAGCGGGACCTCGGCGTCGCGGTCCTCACGCTGCTCGTGGGCGCCACCTACCTGCCCCTCACCCGGATCCGCCTGCGTGCCTGGGGCGGCCTGGCGGTGGCGGGCGCGGGGGCCCTCGCCGGAGCCTGGACCTGGCTGCTGCGCGACTACCAGCGCAACCGGATCCTCGACGTCCTCGACCCGGAGCGGGACCCGCTCTCCTCCGGCTACCAGGTGCTCCAATCGCTGATCGCCGTGGGGTCGGGCCAGCTCACCGGTCGCGGCTACATGGAGGGGACCCAGACCCAGCTCTCCTTCCTCCCCACCCAGCACACCGACTTCGTCTTCTCGGTGCTGGCCGAGGAGTGGGGCTTCCTGGGCTGCGCGGTGGTGCTCGGTCTCTACATGGCGCTGCTCCTGTGGGGGCTGCTCATCGCGCGGAGCTCCAAGGATGGATTCGGCGCGCTGCTCGCGGTGGGCCTCGTGGGCTGCCTCTTCTGGCCCGCGGCCATCAACATCGCGATGGTGCTCGGGCTCGCGCCCGTGATCGGCGTGCCGCTCCCGCTCTTCTCCTACGGCGGGTCGTCCCTGGTGACCACCTTGATCTGCCTGGGACTGCTCCTGAACGTCTCCATGCGCCGCTTCGTCTTCTGAGGCAGGATCTCCTCCATGCCGCCGAGCGCCCTGCGCCCCGATCCCGCCGAGCTCCGCGTCGGCGCCTTCTTCGACATGGACAAGACCATCCTGTCGGAGAACTCGGGCACGCTCTACATGAAGTACCGCTACCAGCGCGGCGAGCTCGGCCGCGCCGACCTGGTCCAGGGGCTCGTGGCCTACCTTCAGTACAAGGCCGGGTGGTTGGATCTCCGCTCCTGGACGCGCTCGATGGTTTCGCAATTCCGGGGCGAGAGCGAGGCGGCGCTCGCAGCGGAGGCCCGGCTGTGGTTCCGGGAGATGGTGGAGCCCACCATCTACCCGGAGGCCGAGCGGCTGGTGAGGGAGCACCTCGCGGCGGGCCACGTGGTGGCGATCGTCTCCGGCGCCACCCGCTTCGTGGTCGAGCCCCTCGCCGAACGGCTGGGTATCCCGCACTTCCTGTACACCCAGCTCGAGGTCGTCGACGGACGCTTCACCGGGCGCGTGATCGAGCCCATCTGCTTCGAGGAGGGCAAGATCTACTGGCTCCAGCAGTTCATCGACGAGCACCGGGTGGACCTGGCCCGGAGCTACTTCTACACCGACTCGGTGACGGACCTGCCGCTGCTCGACCTGGTGGGTCACCCGGTGGTCACCAACCCCGATCCCTTCCTGTACCGGATCGCAGTCCGCCGGCGCTGGCCCGTGCGGCTCTTCGAGCCGCCGCCGCGGCGCCCGGCCGAGGCCCGGGTGGAACACGGCGAGTCGGAAGATCGGCTCCGCGTGGGCGGGGGAGGCAGGCGGCGCGCGGCGCGCGTGCCGGGCCCGCCCTAGAGCACCTGCTCGATCAGCTCCACGAAGGCCGAGCGGGGGCGCGCACCCTGGAGCTGGCCGCGGATCTCCCCGCCCTCGATGAGCAGCACCGTCGGGATGGCGCGCACGCTGTAGCGGGATGGGGTCGCGGGGTTCTCGTCCACGTTGACCTTCACCACCTTGACCCGGCCGTCGTACTCCCGGGCGAGCTGCTCGAGGGTCGGCGCAATCGCCCGGCAGGGGGCGCACCACTCGGCCCAGAAGTCCACCAGCACCGGCACGGGGGACTTGAGCACCTCGGTCTCGAAGTCCTGGTCGCCGACCTCGACGATTCCGCTGCCCTTCCGACCCTCGCCACCTTCGACCATCGCGTGCCTCCTCCTGCCCGGCGGCTGCCGGCTCGTCCCGTCTCGGGCGCCGGCCGCGCGGCCGGCGCCCGGCGCCGCCGGGTCCTCGCAGGCCGCGCTGCCGGAAGGGAAGGTCCTCCGGGTACG
>JALSIO010000364.1 GCA_026989995.1 Myxococcales bacterium | reverse complement strand
CTCGTCGCGACGGCGCTCCATCTCCTCCACGGTGGGTGCCTCGAGATTCAGGCGCAGCACGGGCTCGGTGTTCGAGGGCCGCAGGTTGAACCACCACTCCGGGTATTCCACGAGCAGCCCGTCGAGGTGGGAGATCCGCGCGTCCGCGTAGTGCGCCTCGACCCGCGCGAGGACGGCCTCCACGTCGTCCACCTTCCGGTTGATCTCGCCGCTCGCGGCGTAGCGCCGCAGCGGGGCGACGAGCTCCGAGAGCGGCCTGCCCTCCTCGCCGAGGAGCGCAGCGAGGGCTGCAAAGGCAGCGACGCCGTCGTCGGCACAGAGCGTCTCCGAAAACCGGAAGTAGTAGTGGCCCGAGAGCTCGCCGCCGAAGACCGCACCGGTCTCCCGCATGCGCGCCTTCACGAAGGAGTGCCCCACCCGGCACATCTCGGGAACCCCGCCGGCAGCCCCGACCTCCTCGCGGGTGACGCGGGAGGAGCGCAGGTCGTAGAGCACGCGACCGCCGGGGTGGTCGCGCAGGATGCGACGCGCGAGGAGGGCCGTGATCCGGTCCGAGGGAATCGGCTCGGCGCGGTCGTCCACGAACACCGCGCGGTCGGCGTCGCCGTCGAAGGCCACGCCGAAGTCGGCGCCGTGTCGGCGCACCGCCTCCACGAGGTCCCGGAGGTTCTCGGGCTTGAGCGGATCGGCCTCGTGGTTGGGGAAGGTGCCGTCCGGCTCCTCGTAGAGGCACTCGGCCCGCAGCGGGGTGCGCGCGAGCAGGGGCCGCAGGCCGACCGAGGCCATGCCGTTGCCGCAGTCGCAGATCGCGCGAAGCGGCGGAAGGGAACCACCGACGAGCCGGAGCACGTGCTCCGCGTACCCCTCGGCCACCGAGGCGCTCCGAAGCTCGCCGCGCGGCTCGACCGGCTGCGCCTTCCCGCGCTCCGCGGCGAGGGCCTCGATGGTGCCGAGGCCCGTTTCTCCCCCCACCGGGATGGCGTGCTCGCGGCAGATCTTGAAACCGTTGTAGCGGGCCGGATTGTGGGAGGCGGTCACCATCACCCCGCCGCCCGCGCCGAGGTGATCGACCGCGTAGTAGAGCATCGGCGTGCTCACCAGCCCGAGGTCGACCACCCCGAGCCCCTCGTCCCGGATCCCGCGGATCAGCTCGCCGGCCAGGTCGGGCGAGTGGGGACGGGCGTCCCGACCCACCGCCACGGGCCCCTCGCCCAGAAAGCGAGCACAGCCGCGACCGATCCGGTAGGCCTCGGCGGGTCCCAGCTCGTCGGGGACCACGCCCCGGATGTCGTAGGCCTTGAAGATTCCCATGGCGCCGGATTCTATCCGGTACCGGGGCCCGGGCACGGGGCCGGGCGCGCAGGCGCTGCCGCCAGGGTGCCGGGGGCTTCCGCGGCTTGACCGGGGGCGCCGTGGGGGGCACCCTCCCCGACATGGGCATCCTCCTCTCGCCCCCCTTCCCGCAGGCGGCTCCTGCCGCGGCCGGAATCCCGCTCATCGGCATCGGGCTCCAGGAGCTGCTGATCGTGCTCCTGATCGCGGTCCTCATCTTCGGCGCCCGGCGGCTGCCCGAGATCGGGGCGGGCCTCGGCAAGGCGATCAAGAACTTCCGCGCCGGCGTGAGCGGGGAGGACGAGATCGACGTCACGCCCAAGAAGGAGGAGGTCACCGAGGGGGAGTCGAAGCCCGGCGCCTGAGGCGTCCCCGGGCTAGGAGGTCGGAGCCCTCGCAGGGACCGGCCGTCCCTCGGGTCCGGCGGATCCGGTCGCGTTCCGGGTCGACCCGCCGACCTCGCCGGCGCCCGTCTCCTCGTGAGCGGGTCGCAGCTCGTAGCGCGCAGCGCGTTCGTCCACGCCGGCGAAGACCGCGTCGAACCGCGCCCCCTCGCCGGGAGCCAGCCGCTGACGCCCGAGCTCGCGGGCGCGCGCCTCCCCTGCGCCGATCAGCCCCGAGAGCGCCCCCTCCCGGAGGACCTCCTCCCCGACGGCGATCCCGGCGGGTGCCCCCTCCACCTCGAGCGGGACCCCGGCGGAGTCGAGCAGCCGGACCTCGAGCGGGATCCCGAGCGCGCGCGGGCCGGAGCCCCGGTTCACCACGCGGCCGGAGACCACCAAAAGGTCCGCGCCGGACAAGTGGGGCACGCGCCGGACCCGGATCTCCTCCGCGCGCAGCCCCCCCACGAGGTCGACCTCCGGCGCCACGGCGGGGGGCGGCCGGAGCGCGCCCACCACCGTCGCGAGCAGCAGCCCCGCCGTCGCGGCCCAGCCGGCGACCGACCGGGCCGAGGGGCGCGACCGCGCGAAGGACTCGAGCGCCTCGGCCAGACCGCTCTCGGGCCCGGCCGGTGTGGACGCGGTCTCCTGCTCGGCGGGTCGCGTGCGGGAGCCGGCCCGGGAGGACGCGACCGTCCGGGCCCGGGTCGGAGCCTCGGCCGGTGGCGCGGGCCCGGCCGGCGTCGGTCCGGCGTCCGGGGCCACCGGGGTCTGCTCGTCGGCAGCCGGAGGCGTCGATGCGGCGACGGCGGGTTCGGCGAGCTCCACACCGCTCGGCTCCGGGTCGACGAATCCGCCGGTGTCCTCCGCCACGGCCAGGATCGGGAGCGGCGCCGTGTCCTCGTCCAGCGGCGCAGGCCCGGTGCCCCCCGTGCCTCCGCCGGTTTCGTCTCCCCGCAGCAGCTCGCCGGCGGGGCCGAAGACCCCGCTCGCCGTGTCGGTCACGGGGTCGCGGATCGGTCCGGTGTCCGAGTCGTCCTCGACGAAGTCCCAGCTCTCGGGCGGACCGAGGTCGTCGAGGCCCGTGGACGATCCGCCCAGGGGATCCCGGCGCTCGAGGAACTCATCGAGGGGATCCCGGCCCGGCGGAAGAGCCGAGCCGGAGGGCCGCACCCCCGTGGCGTCGTCGAACTCCCAGCTGCCCTCGTCGTCACCCCGGGCGGGGCCCGCCTCCCCGTTCCCCGCTGCGGGGCCCGAGCAGGCGGCCTTCTCCTCGGGATCCTGGCCGGTGCGGCCCGCGGGCTCGGGGTCGAGGTCGGCCTGTGCCGCAGCTCCCGCCGCCGTGGAGAGGGCGGCGTCCTCGAGCGCGTCCTCCGGCGGAGCCGAGGGATGGGGCACGAAGAAGGCGTGCTTGCATCTCGAAC
>JALSIO010000363.1 GCA_026989995.1 Myxococcales bacterium | reverse complement strand
CCAGCGCCTCGGCCGGGGCGAGGAGCTCCTCCGCGTACGAACCGGGAACCGAGGCCCAGCCGACGCGGTCCCCCGGCGCGAAGCCCCGGACGCCCGGCCCCACGGCCTCGACGATCCCCGCGCCTTCGAGGCCGGCCACGAAGGGAGCCGGGCGCGGGTAGAGTCCCGTGCGGAAGTAGACGTCGATGAAGTTGACGCCGCAGGCCGCCACGCGGACCCGCACCTGGCCCGGCCCGGGCGGCCCCCGATCCCGCTCCACGGCGCGGAGCGCCTCCGGCCCTCCGTGCCGCGTCACCTCGATCCCCAGCGACATGGAGCGCGCAGTGTACCCGGGCCCCCCTGTACCGGCAGCCGACGCCGATCCGGGGTTGCCCCACCCGCCCGGATGCCACAGCTTTGGCGCCCATGGAGACGGCACCCTTCATCCTGGACGTCGGGGAAGCCGATTTCGACCGGCAGGTCGTCGAGCGCTCGCACGAGGTGCCCGTGGTGGTCGACTTCTGGGCGCCCTGGTGCGGCCCCTGTCGCTCCCTCGCGCCGCTCCTCGAGCGGGTGGTGGCCGAGCAGGGCGGCGCGGTAGTCCTCGCGCGCGTCAACGTCGACGAGGCGCCTTCCGTCGCTGCGCGCTACGACGCCCGCAGCATTCCGCTCGTCCTCGCCTTCCGCAACGGCAAGCCGGTCGCCGAATTCCTCGGGGCCCAGCCGGAGCTCGTGGTGCGGCGCTTCGTGGAGGCGCTGCTGCCCACGGAGGCGGACCGGCTCGCCGCCGAGGCCGAGGCGCTTCGGGAGCGGGGCCACCTGCGGGCAGCCGAGGAGCGCTTCCGCCAGGCCCTCGAAGCCGATCCGATGCACGGGGGTGCACTCCTCGGGCTCGCCCGCATCCTCGCCGAGGACGAGGCGGGGGTGTCCGAGGCGCTCGCGCTGCTCGAGCGGGTCCCCGCGAGCGCGCCGGAACTGAAGGAGGCCGAGCGGCTCGCCGCGGAGCTCCGGATGCGGGCCGGGGGCGGTGGCGACCTCGAGGCCCTCCGCCGGGCGGCGGCCGAGCGCCCCGACGACCTCCGCCGGAAGCTCGAGCTCGGTCGGGCCCTCGCCGCCGCCGGTCGGCACCCGGAGGCGCTCGAGACCCTGCTCGAGGTGGTGGAGCGAGACCCGGGCTACGAGGACGGCGCTGCCCGACGCGCCATGCTCGACGTCTTCGAGGTCCTCGGGCCCGAGCACGAACTCAGCCGGGAGTACCGGCGACGGCTCGCGGACGCGCTCTACCGCTGAATCACCCCGGCGCGCGCCGGCCCGTGCCCCCCGGCGCAAGCTCCGCGATCTCCACCGGCCGGCGGAGCGCCGCGGGGCGTTCGGCAGCGACCCCCATCGCCACCGCGAAAAGCCCGTCCCGCGCGGTGACCTCCGGCGGCCGGCGCCCGAGCGCCACCTCCCGAGAGGCCCGGTGCTCCTCGAGGGTCGCGCCCCGGTGGAGGCCCGCCGCGGCCCGGGCCTCTGCCTCCGTCTCCCTGCAGATCACGGGGACCCGGTAGCCGACTCGGAGGCGTCGGCCGTGGGCTGCCGCCCGCCGCCGGAGGTCGCCGAGCAGGGCCTCCACCCGGGGCAGGGTGTCGGGCCACAGGAGGTAGATGTCGGCGGCACGGGCCGCAACCTCGCGCGCGGGCTCCGAGAAGCCGCCGAAGTAGAACAGCGGGCAGCGGCCCGAAACCGTGTGCACGCGCGGCGGCTCCACCTCGACCTGCAGGAACTCGCCGCGAAAGCTCACGGGCTTGCCGTCGAGCAGGGTGCGGAGCACCTGCATGGTCTCGAGGGTGCGCCGGTACCGGGACTCCGAGGGCAGCTTTTCACCCGGCCGATCGGAGGAGATGATGTTCACGGTGAGTCGCCCCTCGAGCATCGGGTCGAGGGCGGCGAACCAGGCGACTTCGACGCTCAGGGGAGCGGAACCCCCTCGGAGGCCTGCACGATGGCGTAGACGTCCTCCCGGGAGAGCGTCACGCCGAGCGCTGCCGGTGCCGCCCGGATCCGCTCCGGGCGCATGGTCCCGAGGATCGCCACGGGAGCCGACGGGTGGGCGAGCACGAAGGCCGTGGCCACGGCGGCCCGGTCGACGCCCTCCCGCCGGGCGATGGCGTCGAGGCAGTGGACCAGCTCCCGGCTGGCGCCCTCCCCGGCCACCAGGCGGCCCCCGCCGAGGGGGCTCCAGGCGAGCACGAGGAGGCGCCTGCGCAGGCACAGGTCGAAGGTGCCGTCGCGGAGCGAGTCGAGGTGCGCCGCGGAGAACTCCGGCTGCACCGCCGCGAGGGGAAAGGGCAGGTAGGCGAGGAGCGCCTCGATCTGGGCGGGCGTGTGGTTGGAGACGCCCGCCTCCCGGATCTTGCCCTCCGCCCGGAGCGCCTCCAGGGTTCTGGCCACCTCCTCCGGGTGCGTGTAGAGGTCCGGCCGGTGGATCTGGTAGAGGTCGATGGTCTCGGCCCGCAGGCGCCGAAGCGAAGCCTCGCAGGCGCCGCGGAGGTGCTCGCGGCTCGAATCGTAGGGGACCGGGGGGCGGATGCCGCCCTTGGTGGCGAGCACGATCCGATCGCGAAGTCCCGGCGACTCGGCCAGGACCCGGCCGAGGAGCTCCTCGACCGCGCCGAAGCCCTCGCCGCCCCAGTCGAGGCCGTAGACATCGGCGGTGTCCACCAGGTTCATCCCGGCCTCGAGGGCGGCCTCGAGGCGCTCCCGCGCCTCGGCCGGCGACATGCGCACCAGCCGCCAGGTGCCGAAGGCGAGCGGGCCCACCTCGAGGGCGCTTCCGAGGCGGCGCGGTGCGGTGCGGACGAGGGAGTGGACCATGGGCGCATGCTACCAGCTCGCCGCGGCGGGCACAGGCGTCGGGCCACGGCGACCGGCTCCCGGAGACGGGCCGGCGCCCCTGCCGGCTCAGCCGGGCCGGCCGTCGACGCGCGGCCCGCAGAGGATGGGGAGATGGACGGCTGCGTAGAGGCCGAAGGCGCAGGCCCAGAGCACCGCCGAGGTGAGCAGCACCGCACCGGTGTGCCCCGCAAGGAGCGCCGGCCCGGCCACCCGGAGAAGCGCTCCCGCGTGCACGAGGGCGAAGGCCGGCACCACCGCCCGAGGCGCCCGAAAGGGCCGCCCCGTG
>JALSIO010000362.1 GCA_026989995.1 Myxococcales bacterium | reverse complement strand
GGAGCAGCGCGCTCGCCGCGGCACAGAGCAGGGCGAGCAGTGCGTATACCGGAAGCTCGGCCGCGCTCCGGAACGCGAGCTCGTCCGCTCCCTCGAGGATGAAGCCCTCGGGCCCGAGCAGGCCGATGTAGGTCGAGTAGCTCACCACCGAGGCGATGAAGGCGGGCACGAGCGCACGGCTCGCGAACTCTGGCCGGCGGTAGAGGACGCTGGCCGCGAAGAGCGCCCCGCCGAGGGGGCAGCCGAAGATCGCGCCCACGCCGCCGGCACAGCCGGAGACCAGCAGGCTCCGCCGGTCCCGCGCACTCTGGCCGAAGATCCGACCCACCTTCGAACCGAGCGCTGCGCCGAGCCCCGCAATCGGCCCTTCGGGCCCCGCCGAGCCACCGCTCGCGATCACCAGGACCGAGCCGAGGGCCTTGACCAGGGGACCCTTGAGGTGCAGTCGCCCGTCGAGCCGGTGGAAGGCGCGGACGTACTGGTCGGTCCCCTGCCCGGGGCCCGCGCGCGCGATGCGGTAGACGACCACCGCTGCGACGAGCGCCCCCGCAGCCGGCAGCAGGAGGATCTCGAGGCGCGGCTGGAAGAGCGCCGTCCCCCCGAGCTCGGCGTAGCGGCCGATCACGGCTTCGGTGGCGACGTGGAGCCCGCTTTTCAGGCCGGCCGCCGCGAGCCCGGCCAGGATCCCGACCAGTCCCCCGAGCCCCAGGATGCGGCTCCATTCGGCGAGGGGGCGGTACCGGGCGCTCCGCAGCCGGCCCGCCATCGGGCGCCGTCGGAGCGGGCGCCGCGAAACGGTGTGGGCCACGACACCTCCCGGCCCCGGCCGGCCTCGGCGCGGGGCCGCGCGCAGCATGCCAGGGGCTCGGCCGCGTGCAAGCGGCGGGCGGCGCGAGGGACCGCTTGACGGGCGGATGACTCTCGGTCATAGTGCGCCGACCCGATGATGACTGGAAGTCACTTTTCGGCCAGCGAAGTGCACCCGCAAGCCGGGCCGGGGCCGGGTCGGCCGACCCCGGGCCGGTCCGGCGCGGCCGGGCTCCTCCATCTCCACGGTCTCGGCCATGCGCACCCGGCCACCGTGATCGACAACGCCTTCCTCGAGTCCCTCGATCTCGGGACCGACGACGGCTGGATCGTCTCGCGAACCGGCATCCGAACCCGGAGGACCGTCCTCCCCCTCGACTACCTGCGGGACACCCGGAACCGCGATCCGCGTGCTGCGGCCGAGGCCGCCCTCGAGGACCAGGCCGCCCTCGGAGCGCGGGCCGCGCGGATGGCCCTCGACCGGGCGGGGATCCCGGCGCGCGAGGTCGGCCTCGTCCTCGCGGGAAGCTCCGCCCCCGACACGCCCTCCCCCGCCATGGCCTGCCAGGTGGCGCGGGCCCTCGACCTCGAGGTGCCGGCCTTCGACCTCGCCTCGGCGTGCACGAGCTTCCTGGCGCAGCTCCACGTCGCGGCCCACCTGCTGCCCGGGGCCCTGCCCCGCTTCGCGCTGCTCGTGGTCCCCGAAACCATCACCTGCACGGTGCGCTACGACGACCGCCGCGCTGCCGTGCTCTGGGGCGACGGAGCCGCCGCGGCCGTGGTCTCGCAACAGGAGCCGGGGCGGGCGAGGGTGGACCTCACCGCCTTCGGCTCGGCCCCGTCCGGCGCGGACCTGGTCCGGATTCCCCGGGCGGGACACTTCGAACAGCAGGGCGGCGCGGTGCAGCGCTTCGCCATCCGCCGCACCCTCGAGCTCCTCGAGGAGCTCGTGCAGCGCGGGCTGGTGCGGGGCCCTACCCTCCGCTTCGTGGGGCACCAGGCGAACCTCCGCATGCTCGAGGCCGTCTGTCGCGGCGCGGGGATCCCCCCCGAGCAGCATCTCTGCAACGTCGCCGAGTTCGGCAACACCGGGGCCGCGGGCGCGCCGGCGGCGCTCTCCGCCGCGTGGGAGAAGCTCGCACCCGGGGACGAGGTCGCGCTCGTCGCCGTGGGGGCGGGGCTGAGCTTCGGGCGCGCACGCCTGCGGCTCGGGCTGCCCGGTTGAGCCCCGCAGCCCGCACCTTCCAGTGCATCGGCGTGGCCAACCGCGGCGAAGCGGCGCTGCGCCTGATCCGGACGGTTCGCGTCCTTCGCGAACGCGAGGGGGCGCCCCTGCGCGCGCTCGCCCTCTACACCGACGACGACGCGGATGCCGACTTCGTCCGGCTCGCCGATCTCCGCCTCCGGCTCGAGGGCCCGGCCGCGAGCCCGGTGGCGCACTACCTCGACGCCGACCGCCTGGTCGCGGCGCTTCGCCGGGGCGGAGCGGACGCGGTGTGGCCCGGCTGGGGCTTTCTCTCCGAGGACCCCGCCTTCGCCGAGCGCGCGGAGGCCGCCGGCCTCGTCTTTCTCGGGCCGCGGCCGGAGACGCTCCGCCTCCTCGGCGACAAGGTGGCCGCCAAGGGGCTCGCGGAGGGCGCCGGCGTTCCCGTGATCCCGTGGAGCCGGGGCGCGGTGGCCACCGCCGACGAGGCCGTGCGCGCCGCGCGCGCCCTCGGCCTTCCCGTCATGCTCAAGGCGGCCGCCGGGGGCGGCGGGCGCGGCATCCGCCGCTGCGCGACCGAGGAGGAGCTCCGGCGGGCCTTCGAACGGGCCTCGGCGGAGGCCCGCGCGGCCTTCGGGGACGGCCGGCTCTTCCTCGAGCGGATCCTCGCCGCCGCACGCCACCTCGAGGTGCAGATCGCCGGGGACGGGGAAGGACGCGTGCTCGCCCTCGGCATCCGCGACTGCTCGGTGCAGCGCCGACACCAGAAACTGATCGAGGAGTGCCCGGCTCCGGGGCTTCCGGAGCCGGTCCGCCGCCACCTCGAGGACGCGGCGCGGCGGATCGGCGAGTCGGTGGCCTACCGCGGGGTGGGGACCGTCGAGTTCCTGCTCGCCCCGGATGCCGGGCAACCGCTCTTCCTTGAGGTGAACCCGAGGCTGCAGGTGGAGCACACGGTCACGGAGGAGGTGACGGGGCTCGACCTCGTCGAGCTGCAGATCCGGATCGCCCGCGGCGAGCCGCTCCCCGCGCCTCCGGTGCCGCGGGGCGCGGCCATGGAGGCGCGGCTTTGCGCGGAAGACCCGGAGGAGGGGTTCCGCCCTGCGCCGGGCCGGGTGGTCCGTTTCGAGCCGCCG
>JALSIO010000361.1 GCA_026989995.1 Myxococcales bacterium | reverse complement strand
CCGCCGTGGAGACGCTCGACCGGCCGGGACCCCTGCCCGACGAGCTCGGGAGCTGGCTCTCCCGGTGCCTGGAAGTCCTCGCGGACCTCGCCCACGAGCTCCACTTCGACCCCCGGCACCACGGCAGCACGGCGATCTTCGACGCCTGCCGCAAGGCGCTCCGCCGCCTCATCGAGTTCGACACCGTCGCCTTCGTCGGTATCAGCGCCGACAACCTGGACTTCCGGCTCGCCTACTGCGACCCCGAGGACCGGGAGGAGACCGCCCAGCGCACCCTCGACCGGCTGATCCGGGAAGGACACTTCAGCTGGGCCCTCTCCCAGAACCGGCCCCTGCTCGTGCGGGATGCGGGCGAGCCCCCGGTGCTGATCCAGGCTCTCGCGAGCCGTTCCCGCGTCGTGGGCGTCTTCCTCGGCATTCTCGACGAGAGCTGGACCTTCGTTCCCCACGTCTACCAGCAGCTCCTGTCCACGGTGCTCGTGCAGTGCGCGAGCGTGCTGCGCATCGAGGACCTCTACAGCGCACTCGTGGAGCACACCCGGGACCTCGAACGCCTCGTGAGCGAGCGCACCCGGGCCCTCATGCGCTCCGAGCAGGAGGCCCGCGAGGCGGCGCGCTCGAAGAGCGAGTTCCTCTCCGTGATGAGCCACGAAATCCGCACGCCCATGAACGGCGTCCTCGGAATGGCCGATCTCCTCCTCGAGACCGACCTCGACCCCGAGCAGCAGGAGCTCGCGCGCACCATCCAGAGCTCGGGCCGGGTGCTGCTCGACCTCATCAACGACATTCTCGACTTCTCCAAGCTCGATGCCGGGCGCATGCAGCTCGAAGAGCTCCCCTTCGACCTCGAGGCACTCCTGCGGGAGGCCATGGACGTCGTCACCCCGCAGGCCGCCCGGAAGGAGCTCGCCCTCTCCCTCGACTACCCGCCGGAGGTCCCACGCGAGTTCGCCGGCGACCCGGTGCGGATCCGCCAGATCGCCATCAACCTGCTCGGCAACGCGGTGAAGTTCACGGATCGGGGCTCGGTGGAGGTCTCGGTCCGCCGCAGCCCGCCGCCGGCACGCGGGATCGAGGTCCGGGTTCGCGACACCGGCATCGGCATCCCCGCCGAGCGGCTGCCGCAGATCTTCGAGCTCTTCACCCAGGGCGACGCCTCCACCACGCGCCGTTTCGGTGGAACCGGGCTCGGGCTCGCCATCTCGGCGAGCCTCGCACGGCTGATGGGAGGGAGCATCGAGGTGGCCAGCCGGCCGGGCCACGGCAGCACCTTCACCCTCCGCCTGCCCCTCGAGGCGGCGGCGAAGGGCGAAGCCCCCGCCGGGCCCCACCCCCCGCAGCCCCGGGAGGCGGCGACCGCGCGCTTCTCCGGGCACGTGCTCGTCGTCGACGACAACCCGGTCAACCGGAAGGTGGCCTCGCGCTTCCTCGAGCGCCTCGGGCTCACGGTGGACTGCGCCGGCGGCGGGGAGGAGGCGCTCGAGCTCCACCGGAAGGGGCGCTACGACATGATCCTGATGGACTGCCAGATGCCCGGCATGGACGGCTTCGACGCCACCCGCGAGATCCGGCGCCGGGACGGGAGCCGCCGGGTTCCGATCATCGCCTTCACCGCCGCCGCCCTCGAGGGCGACCGGGAGCGGTGCCTCGAGGCGGGCATGGACGACTACATCGCGAAGCCGGTCCGGCTCGAGGACCTCATCCGGGTGCTCGAGCGGCACCTGTAGGCGACGCCGATCAGGAACAGCCGGGCGGCGGCGGTGCGTCCACGGCGCGGAAGCGGCCGCTTCCGTCCTGCGTGGAGTCGTCGCGCTTCACGAGCCCCCCGAAGCGAAGGCAGTAGGGCGGGTCGGCACCGAGGGCGAGCTCCACCTCGAGGAGCCCCTGCCCGCCCGCCTCGTCGAGATCGAAGGCGATGCCCGCACCCTGGCACACGGCCTTCCAGAGCCTGCCGGGGCGGACGAGGACCTTGCGGCACGCCCCGAGGAGGCCCGCGGAGTCCCGGTAGCGGAAGCCCCGGCTGCCCGCCGGACGCCCGAGCGCCTGCCACCCGGCGGCGGGGAGCGGAAGCAGCGCCTCCTCCCCGGTGGAGGGGTTTGCGAGCCGGAGCAGCGCGCCCGCGATCGAGGGATCCCCGGCGCTTCCGGCCGGCGGCGCCACCACCGCGGGGTCGCGCGAGAGCACCACGAGGCGCCGGCGCTCCGGATCCCCCGGGACATCCCGCAGGTTGAGCAGCCGGCCGGCGAGCGGTCCACCGCTTCCGCCCGGCGGCCGCGCACCGGGATAGACGCTGGCGACGGCCGCCTCGTCGTCGGCCCGCAGGGACGCGCAGCGCCCGTCGTCGTGGACCCGGAAGTACATGGTGGCCTCGGCCAGCCCCGGATCCGGCTCCGGATCCCGCTCGGAGGAGTGGCCGAGGCCCAGCGTGTGTCCGAGCTCGTGGGTCGTGATCTCCTCGCGGAGGCAGGGATCGTCGCGGCCGGGACAGCCGTCCCAGCCGTCGGCGAAGGTGATGTCGCCCTCCACGATCCGGTTGTAGACCACCCCGCCCACCGTGACCTGCTCCCCGGTCTGGCAGAAGCCGCCGAGGGCGAGGACCCCCCCGCAGCCGATCGGGTCGTCGATCTCGTCGAAGGGGTCCTCGTAGAGGATCCGGCTCTCCCCATCGCAGGCTCCGGCGGGGGCGATCCCGGTGAAGCCGTCGGCGCGGAGCTCGAGCTGCGCCCCGGCGACCGAGCTCCACGCGGCCATCGCCTGCTCCACCTGGGCCACGGTCTCCGCCAGGGTGAACCGGGGATCGCCGGCGCTGTCGATCCGGTAGCCCACGGGGAGTCCCTGGTCCGGCTCGAACCACCGCGCGGGGCCGAGGAGGGTGAAGCGCGCCGTGACGGAGGTGCCCGTCGCCAGGAGCTCGGAGGGCAGGGTCCGGATGGGCAGGCCGCCACCGCCGCCGCCGGGACGACGCGCGCGCCGCACCTCCTCCCGCCAGGCCGACAGCGGACGCGCGCGGAGCCACGCGGTCGCCGGGCCCGGGGGACTGAGCACGACGGCGCTCCCGCCCAGCTCCGGCTCGGCCACCTCCTCGGCGAGCGCCGGGTCGAAGCGCAGCCGGAAGCTCCCGAGGCCGAGATGAAGCGTGTGCAGGGTGC
>JALSIO010000360.1 GCA_026989995.1 Myxococcales bacterium | reverse complement strand
CGGCATCCTGCCTGCCATCGAGCGGATGGGCGGGCCGCCGGTGGTCGTCAAGCTCCTCGAGGGAACCCAGGGCATCGGGGTCATCCTCGCGGACACCACCCGGGTGGCCGAGGCGATCATCGAGACGCTCCAGGGGGCCGCGCACCAGAACGTGCTGATCCAGCAATTCGTGAAGGAGAGCCGCGGTCGGGACATCCGGGCCTTCGTCGTGGGCGGCCGCGTGGTCGCGGCCATGCGGCGGGTGGCTCAGGGCGACGAATTCCGCAGCAACGTGCACCGGGGCGGGCGTGCCGAGGCCGTGGAGCTCGATCCCGAGTTCGAGCGCACGGCGGTTCACGCGGCCCAGATCATGGGCCTTCGCGTGGCCGGGGTGGACATGCTCGAGGGGCGGGATGGACCCAAGATCATGGAGGTCAACTCCTCGCCCGGCCTCGAGGGGATCGAGGGCGCCACCGGGGTGGACGTGGCCGGGGAGATCGTGAAGCTCATCGAGGAGGAGTGCCTCTTTCCCGAGATCGACATCCGGCAGCGGCTCACCCTCCAGCACGGCTATGGCATCATGGAAATTCCCGTCGGCGAGACCTCCGCGCTCGCCCACAAGACGGTGCGGGAGTCCGGGCTCTGGGACCGGGACGTGCTCATCCTCACCATCACGCGTGGAAGCGTCGTCATCCCCAACCCCCGGGGCGACCGGGAGATCCTGCCGGGCGACGTGCTGCTCTGCTTCGGAAAGGCCCTCACCCTGAAGAGCCTCGCACCGCCGGGCAGGCCGCTCCGTAGATGCCGCCGGAAGGGGGCGACCGTCCCCGGCGAAGGCTTCGGAAGCCCGGCCGGAGGCACGGAGCCCCCCCCTCCGGAAGAGCCCGGTGCCTGAGGAGCTCGAGATCGGCGGCCGGCGCCTCCGCCGGGGCGAGCGGGCGACGCTGCGGATCCCGGTGGCCCGGCCCTACGGGCAGGCGGACGTCTACCTGCCGGTGGAGGTGGTGCGCGGCCGGCAGGACGGACCCCGCCTCTTCGTCTCCGCGGCAGTCCACGGCGACGAGATCAACGGGGTCGAGATCATTCGTCGGCTCCTCGAGACGCGCCTGCTCGCCAGGCTCCGGGGCACGCTGATCGCAGTTCCCATCGTGAACGTCTACGGATTCCTGACCCGGAGCCGCTACCTGCCCGACCGCCGGGATCTCAACCGTTCCTTCCCCGGCTCCGCCCGCGGATCGCTCACGGCGCGGCTCGCCCACCGCTTCATGACCGAGATCGTCGCCCACGCGACGCACGGGATCGACCTTCACACCGGCGCGGTACACCGGGCCAACCTCCCGCAGATTCGGGCCTGCCTCGACGACGGGGAGACGGAGCGCATCGCCCGGGCCTTCGGAACGCCGGTGCTGCTGAACGCGGACCTCCGGGACGGCTCGCTGCGCCAGGCGGTCTTCGAGCGGGGCATCCCCATGCTCGTCTACGAGGCCGGCGAGGCGCTTCGCTTCGACGAGCTCTCCATTCGGGCCGGTGTGCGGGGCATCCTCTCGGTGATGCGTGCCATCGGGATGCTGCCGCCCGAACGGGTGCCGAGGAGGCCCGTCGAGCCCTTCGTGGCCCAGTCGAGCACCTGGATCCGGGCACCCGAGAGCGGGCTCTTCCGCAGCCGGTTGCGGCTCGGCGCCCGGGTCGCCGAGGGGGAGCCGCTCGGCGTGATCTCGGCCCCGCTCGGCGGAACCCTCGCCGAGGTCCGCTCCCGGCTCGACGGCGTGATCATCGGGCGCTCGAACCTGCCCCTCGCCAACGAGGGGGACGCCCTGCTGCACGTGGCGAGCTTCGCCCGCCCCGCCCGCGTGGCCGCACGGGTCGAGGAATTCCAGGAGGTCCTGGTCCCGGAGCTCGCCGAACTCCCGGGCGACGCCCCTCCCGTTGACCCGGAGCCGCTTCCCTAGATCCGGGCCCCGCACATCTCCGTTCGGGTCGCAGGGGGAGGCCCACCCGGGCCCGGAATGATCCCGCCTCGAGGGTGGATCCGGAGGAGGGCACGAACGAGACGCGTCCGGGCCGACCTACGAGCCCGGCCCGGGCGCGGCGCGGCGCCTCCGCCGGGCGGGCCTCCCGAGGAGCTGCTGGCGGCTCGGATCGATCAGGAAGTGGCCCGCGAGTGCGGTCCGCCCGAGCAGCATCCGGAAGATCATCCGCTGTCGGTCGACGAGGCTCAGCTCGATCTCGCGCTCGACCGGGCCGATGCGAACCGGCACCGACACGAAGATCCGCTCCGAGTACCGCCCGTCGCTCGATCGGACCCGCCCGCGCCGCCGGATGGCCGTCTCCACGTGGATCCGCCGGTCGCGCTTTTCGCGGTGCAGCACCACGTCGAAGCACACCCGGCCGTGGGGGAGCTCCCGCACGTCGTCGACGTGGAGGGCGCTCGAGCGGGCCCCGGTATCGACCTTCGCCCGCAGGCCCCGGATCCCCCAGGCCGGGATGTCGACGTACTCGTTCCAGCCGATCAGGACGACGAGCCGCCCTCCCCTGCGCTGCAGCATCACTCCTCCCCGGTCGCCTGCGCCGCGGGCCGAATCGTGGGACCGGGCGGCGGTCATCCGGCCATGGTGAGTCCGCCCGAAACCGAAAGCACCTGGCCCGTGCAGAAGCTCGAGCGGTCGCTGCCGAAAAACGCGATGGCGTCCGCGACCTCCTCGGGGCGCGCGAGCCGCCGGAAGGGGATCGCCGCCTCGAGGGCCCGCTGCATCTTCCCCGGAAGGGAGCGGAAGAGCGGCGTGTCGGTCGGCCCCGGGCTCACACAGTTGACGCGGATTCCACGGCGGGCCATCTCACGCGCCAGCGACTTGGTGAATGCGATCGCCGCGCCCTTGGCCCCGGCGTAGACCGTCTCCCCGATGCTCCCCACACGGCCGGCGTCGCTCGCCACGTTCACGATCGCGCCACGTCCGGCCTCGATCGTGGCCGGGAGGAAGGCCCGGCAGACGCGGACCGGCCCGAGGTAGTCGACCTCCACCACCCGCTGCCAGAAGTCCGGCGTGTTCTCGAGGAAGGGCTCGAGCCGGTCCCAGCCCGCGGCGTTCACCACCACATCGATCCGACCGGCGGAGTCGAGTACGCCTCGCGCGAAGGCCTCCACCGAGGCGGGATCGGTCACGTCGAGGTGACTGCCCACG
>JALSIO010000359.1 GCA_026989995.1 Myxococcales bacterium | reverse complement strand
CGAGGGCCTCGTGGATCGGCTGGGCGGCCCCCTCGAGGCACTCGAGGAGGCCACGGCGCGGGCCGGACTCGCCCCCGGCGCACCGCTGCGCGTCGAGGTGCTCCCCCGCCGGCCGTGGCCGGCGCTGGCCCGGGCCGCCCACGGCCTGGCATCCTGAGGCGGCATGGCGCGCAGGCTCAAACACGACATCCCCGGGCCCGACTGGCGCGTGGAGCCCGAGCAGGTGCGGGCACGGGGCCTGCCGGGGATCTTCGCGCCCGAGCTCGCGGAGCCCGAGGCGGTGGAGATCGAGATCGGCTACGGGCGGGGAGAGTTCCTCCTGGCGCGCGCCGCCGGGCGTCCGCGGGTGGGCTTCCTCGGCGTGGAGCTCTCCGGGCGCCGGCACCTCAAGATGGCGCGCCGCCTCGCGCGCACGGAGCTGTCGAACATCCGGCTGTGTCGCGCCCCGGCGGAGTACCTGCTGGCGGAGTGCCTCCCGGCCTCCTGCGCGGACCGGATCTGGATCAACTTCCCCGACCCCTGGCCGAAGAAGCGCCACCACCGCCGCCGGCTGATCCAGCCGACCTTCGCCCGGGAGTTCGCCCGCGTGCTCGCGCCCGGCGGGCACCTCGAAGTCGCCACCGACCATCCGGAGTACGCCGCCTGGATCGCGGAGGTCCTCTCGGAGGTCCCGGGCCTCGAGAACCTCCTGGCCCCGGCGCCCCATGTGCCCGAGGTGCCCGGCCGGACGCCCACGGCCTACGAGCTCGAGTGGCGTGCCGAGGGCCGTCCGCTGCACTTCTTTCGCTACCGTCGCGCCGATCCGGTCGAACGCCCGGAGGCCCCCGGGGCGGTCGAGGTTGCGGACGCGAGCCCGGCCTCGGGTGCCGTCGGGGCCGAGATGGCCGGGCAGCCTCCGGGCCGGGTCGAGTGATGTCGGACCGCCCGCTCGAGATCAAGGACTTCGCGCCGCGCGAGCTGCGCGAGCGCTTCGCGGAGCTCGGGCTGCCCCGGTACCGGGCCGACCAGGTGGCGACCTGGGTCTACCGGCACGGGATCGAGGATCCCGAGCGGATGAGCGACCTGCCCGCGACCCTCCGGGCGCGCCTCGGCCGCGACTTCCGGCTTCGCGCGCTCGAGATGGTGGCCTCGCGCCGCGCAGGTGACGGCACCGAGCTCCTCCTCCTCCGCGCCGGAGACGGCGCGCTGGTGGAGACCGTGGTGATCCCGGAGGAGCGCCGAACCACCCTCTGCGTCTCGACCCAGGTGGGCTGCCCGCTGCGCTGCTCCTTCTGCGCGACGGGGGCACTGGGCTTCACCCGCAACCTCCGTACGGCGGAGATCGTGGACCAGGTGCTGCGGGCCCGGGAGAATCTCCCGGAGGGCCGAACGCTCACCAACGTCGTGTTCATGGGCATGGGAGAGCCGCTGCTCAACCTGCCCGCCGTGCTCGAGGCGATCCGGATCCTCACCGATCCCCGGGGCCTGGCCTTCGCGCCGCGGCGGATCACGGTCTCCACCGCGGGGGTGGTTCCCCGGATCGGCGAGCTCCTCGAGCGCACCCGCGTGAACCTCGCCGTCTCGCTGCACGCCACCCGCGACGAGGTGCGCGATGAGCTCGTGCCCCTGAACCGGCGCTTCCCGCTCGAGGTCCTGCTCCGCACCCTGGAGGAGCACCCCGAGGTGGGCCGCCGCCGGCCCGTCTTCTTCGAATACACCCTGATGCGGGGGATCAACGATTCCGACGCCGACGCGGGGCGCCTGGTGCGGATTCTCCGGAGGCTTCCCTCGAAGCTGAACCTGATTCCGATGAATCCCCATCCGGACGCTCCGTACCGGCCGCCGGAGCCGGAGCGGGTCGAGGCCTTCCTCGCGCGGCTGGCCGAGGCCCGCGTCACCGTGACCCTGCGTCGACCCCGGGGCGTGGACATCGACGCCGCCTGCGGGCAGCTCGCCCTTCGAAGCGTGCGCCGGCGCGCGGCGATGCCGGCCTGACCGTGCTCTACGCCGTCGGCGACATCCACGGCGAGAGCGGCAAGCTCGACGATCTGCTGGGCCGCCTGCCACTCAGGCCCGGGGACCGCTTCGTCTTCCTCGGCGACTACGTCGACCGGGGTCCCGACTCCCGGGGCGTGGTGGATCGGCTCCTCGAGCTGGAGCGGCATCACCCGTGCACCTTCCTGCTCGGAAACCACGAGTCGATGTTCCTCGACTTCCTCGGGATCCCGGGGGCTGCGCACTTCGCCGGCGCCGCCTTTCTCGCCAACGGGGGCGCCCGGACCCTCGAGAGCTACGGTTACTTCGACCTCGCCGAGGTCGCACCGGGAAGCTTCGAGCTCCCAGCGGAACATCTCGAATTCTACCGCCGCCTCGTCCTCTACCACCTCGAGGGCGACTACCTCTTCGTCCACGCGGGGCTCGGCCGGGCGCTTCGCCACGGGGAGGGAGATCTCGGGCTCACCCTGCGGCGGGCGACGCCCGAAGATCTCCTGTGGGACCGGCTCACGGGCGAGCTCCCCCACTCGCTCGGGGTCACCATCGTCTACGGTCACACCCCGCGCCCCGACTTCGCGGTGCGCTTCAACCTCCCCTTCAGCATCGGGATCGATACCGGCGCGGTGTACGGCGGACCGCTGACCGCGATCCGGCTTCCGGACGAGACCGTCTTCCAGAGCGCACTCTGAGGGGGCGGGTCCCGGGCGCCTCAGCCGGCGTCGGGGATGCGGAGGACCTGGCCCACGCGGAGCCAGTGGCGGCTGCGCAGCCGGTTGGTGCGGGCGATCGCCTCGGCACTGACGCCGAAGCGCTTTGCAATGGCGGAGAGGGTATCCCCCCGCCGCACCCGGTAGGATCGGGCGCCGCCCGCCACCGGGATCCGCAGCACGTCGCCGGCGCGGATGTGGTGGGGATTGCGCAGTCCGTTGGCCCGGGCGAGATCGGAGGGCCGCAGGCCGTGCCGGGAGGCGATGCTCGAGAGGGTGTCGCCCGGACGCACCCGGTAGCGGTCGGAGCCGGGCCGACCCGGAGCCGGGGTGCCCGCGTGGGCCCGCGCCGCCGGGACCCCGGGAAGCACGAGCTTCTGGCCGGCCCGGATGCGGTGGCGGTTGCGGATGCCGTTGGCGGCCATGATCCGCGCCACGGGGATCCCGGTCCGCCGGGCGATCCGGGACAGGGTGTCGCCCCGCCG
>JALSIO010000358.1 GCA_026989995.1 Myxococcales bacterium | reverse complement strand
TTAAGGCACACGCCTGGAGAGCGTGTGTACCCGGAAGGGTACCGTGGGTTCGAATCCCACTCTCTCCGCCAGCCGCCAGAGCCCGAGCCGTCTCGTCCGGGGCCGGGCGGGTTCGCTAGAATCCCGGCTCGTCGCTTTCGAGCGCCCGTAGCTCAGTTGGATAGAGCGTCAGGTTGCGGACCTGAAGGTCACACGTTCGAGTCGTGTCGGGCGCGCCATCGATCTCGTGGGAAGCGGCGGTCGCCGGGACGACTTCGCGTGCCGCCCCGGCGACATCCCGGCCTCCAACCCCTGGAAGGCGGGGACGACCGGGACCCAGGCCCGCGTCGCCGGCCTCCTGTCCTCGGGGGAGGAGATGCCGGGCCCGCGCGCGGGAGTTCTCGCCGTCGCTCGACTTCCGGATCGGCCCGTTCGAGGTGGTCCTCGCGACCTTCGAGGCCCGGCGGCGGCGCCGCGCGGCGCCAGGCCCCGCCGCGAGCGCCCGAGCCGCGCGCGGCTCGAGATCAGGCACCCGCTCAGGAGCCCGCGAGGGCGATCAGCCCGGCGAGCAGCAGCAGGAGGCCGACGAACACCAGCGCCCCCATCCGGGCCGAGCGCCGGGCCCGGTCTGCCTCCCACCAGGTGCGGGGGCGCATGCCCTGCCACCAGAAGGTGACGATGGCGGCCAGGGTGAGTGCGGTGACGTTGCCGAGGGCCAGGAGCAGGGCGGAAGCGGCGCCGCGGGCGCTGCCGGTCGCCAGGAGCATCCCGCCGGCGACGGCCGGAGGCAGGAGCGCCACCGCCACCATCACCCCGGTGAGGAAGGTGGCCGTTCCGGTGGTGTAGGCGAGGGCACCTGCGCATCCGGCGGCCAGCGCCACCGCCAGGTCCGCGAGCCCGACCACCGTCCGGGACGCCAGCTCCGGCGTGGTCGGGTCCGGTCGGAGCCCGAGGCCGAGGAGCACGGCCGTGCCGAATGCGAGCGCGAGGCCGAGGGCGTTGGTGCGCAGCGCGCGGCGCACCAGCGGGAAGTCGCCCAGCACGAGGCCGAGCCCCAGGGCCATGTTCGGTCCGAGAAGCGGGGCGACCACCATGGCTCCGATCACGGCGGCGCTGTTGTCGCGGGCCAGACCCACGGCGCCCACCACGGTGGCGAGCACCGTGAGCAGCGCATAGACCCGGTCCGGGCGGGCCGTATCCGCGATGCTGGCGTAGACCTCCTCGCGGCTCACCGCGGCGGCGGTGCGGGCTTCCGCGCGGGATTCCGAGCCAGGCGTGGCGTGGGGCCGCGGCAGGACCCCGTCGAGGGGCGCGACGAGAACCAGCAGCGGGCCGCGGCTGCCGATCTCCTCGTGGAGGCGGTCGAGGGCCTCGCCCGTGCGCCCCGCTCCCAGGACCGCTCGCACCCGGGCGCCGAAGCGGCCGCCGTCCTCCACCCAGCAGGCGTGCCCCAGGGATTCGAGGAGCGACCGGGCCTCCTCCCGGAGCTCGGCGGCCGTATGGGCTTCGAGGAGCTTGAGGGCCAGGGGTGTCTCCCGAGATGGGTCGCTTCCGCCTCCGCGTGGTGGTGCCTGCCGCTCCGGCGGAGGCGGGGCCGGCGCGCCCGGATCGGATCCTACTACCTCCCGCACCCGGGGTCGCGCCTGCTCGCCCGCGGCTCGGCTTCCGCTCCCGTGGACGGATCCGTGGTAGCTTGCCGGTGCCGCCGCCGCCCCGGGCGGCCTCTGGCCCGCTCCGGAACCGCCTCGAGGAGGACCTTCATGGTGTCGGCCCCCGATCACTCCGACGCGGTGAGCCGGCGCGCCCGGACGCTCATCGCCCTCGGCGCGGTCCTGTTCCTGGTGGGCCTCCTGACCGGCCTGGTGATCCCCCTCTTCCGGAACCCGCGCCTGGGGCTCTCGGCCCACCTCGAGGGGGTGCTGAATGGGCTCTTCCTCGTGGCGCTCGGGGCGATCTGGCACCACGTGCGGTTGCCGGAATCACTCGCCCGCCTCGCGGTGGGACTCCTGGTGTTCGGGACCTGGGCCAACTGGTTCTTCACGGCGCTGGGTGCCGCCTTCGGAACCGGGCGGCTCACGCCGATCGCCTCCGGCGGCATGACCGGCCAGCCGGCACAGGAGCAGCTCGTGGCCCTCGGCCTCGTCGCGCTCTCGGGAGCCATGATCGCGGGCTGCGGGCTGCTCGTCTACGGACTCGTTCGACGGACCTGAGAGCCGGGATCGCCCGGGATCGCGGGAGGCTGCGGGCGCTTGCGTGCGGGGCCGTGCGGTGGGGCGTCATGCCGCCGGCTGCGCCCGCCGATCCGACCGGGGCATGCCGTGGGTCTCCGCCGCGGTGCTGCTCGCGCTGGCCCTGGTGATCGGGATCCCCCTCGTGCGCGTCGCAGCGCGGGTGGGCGATGCGGTGTCCCGGGCCCGGTGCTCTCCCGAGCACCCTCCCGAGAGCCAGGCCCGAGGCCTGCCGGTTCCCGGCTTCGGCCTTGCACCGCGGCGCGTCGGGGATAGCTTGCGGCAGAGGCTGGGAGGGCGCATGACGGGCTCGCTCGTGATTCGGATCATCGAGAACGGACCGATCGTCGTGGACACCGACCGCGAGACCGAGATCGCCATGGGCGAGGCGGCGGAGCGCCGGAAGGGCCCGATCTTCCTCTGTCGCTGCGGCCAGTCCGCGAACAAGCCCTTCTGCGACGGAACGCATCGCAAGGTCGGTTTCGAGGCCGCCGGGGCCGAGGTGGCCATCCGCTGAGCGGGCGGGCCCCCTGGGACGGCGGCGAACAGGGCTCTGGCGGGTCCCGGCCCCGGGTCGAGATCCGCTACTGCGCCCGCTGTCGCTGGCTCCTCCGTGCGGCGTGGATCGCCCAGGAGCTGCTGCAGACCTTCCCCGACGAGCTCGCCGAAGTGGCGCTGGTTCCATCCGAGCCGGGCTCCTTCGAGGTGCGCGTGGGAGGCCACGTGGCCTTCTCCCGGGCCCGCGCGGGTCGCTTCCCGGAGCCGGCGGAGCTGAAGCGCGCGATCCGGGACCGGGTGGCGCCCGGGCGCGATCTGGGCCATGTCGACCGGCTGGCCCCGGAGCGCACCCGGTCCGAGGAGTGAAGTCGATGACCCGACCCGAAGGTCCCGGCCCGCGCCGGGTGCCGGCGCGACGCGCGCCCGGCACCGGTGGGGTGGGGGCGCTTCGACAGGGTGCCA
>JALSIO010000357.1 GCA_026989995.1 Myxococcales bacterium | reverse complement strand
GGAGCGGCCGCAGGGTCGCTTCCTCGTTGTAGGCGGGGAGGGTGATCACGACCATGGGAGCACGTCCTCGCGGGGTGGTTGCCGCCCGCTTCGCGCCCGCCGGCGGGCCCTGGTGCACAGTGTCGCCTGTTCGGGGTCTCCCTCCCACCCCCGCACGAGGTCCGGGGGCACCGACCGGCAAGCCGGCGGCAACAGCACCGACGGGCCGCCGCACGGGGCGCTCAGGGCCAGGCGTGCCCCGTGTCGCGGCAGGCGGGGCTCAGGCGCGGCCGTGCCTCCATCCGGCTCGGGCGCGGGAGGCGCGGGATGGAGAGCGAAGCGCCCGTGGGGTCCTGGATCCCCGCTGGCGGGAGGGGGAGTCGCCTCGCCACCGGCCCCACCGCGAGAGGCTGAACCGCACCGCCCACCTCCTGCACCAGCTCGAAGCACACCCACGACGCACCCGCGCCGCCTTCGCCGGGAACGATGGTCGTGCTCCGTGCGGAACCTCCGGCCGGGACATCGGCGTAGAGGGGCACCGTCCACGCGACGAGGGGGGCTTCTCCCCGCGCGAAGGTCGCGCGGATCGCCACCAGTCCCTCGGGATCGGGGTCGAGACCGGGCCAGGGGACGCGGGAGCGATTGGCCACCTCGATGTCCAGGACGGCTGGGAGCAGGAGGTCTCCGAAGTACCGAAACGGGTTCCGAGGGTGCACCGCGAGCGAACCGGTGGCGCGGGCGGCGTCGAGCGCCTCGCGGGGGAGACCGGAGACCGTCTGCGGGCGGCGTTCCGCCGAGACCAGCGCCTCGCGAAACCGCCCGGCCTCAGCACCCGCGTGCACCTCGTAGACCCGGTGCGCTCCCACCTCCAGCCGCCGCTCGATCCAACCCCCTGTCTCGGCCCGATCGAATTCGGCCAGAAGCCCGCGCTCCATCGAGGGTCGGTGCAGGAGCAGCCACCGGAGGTCCACGAAGGCCAGCAGGCGCTGGAAGGCGTCGGGCCGCGGAAGCCCCGAGGCGAGGCCCAGGAGGAAGAAATAGCTCCGCGGAATGTAGGCGGTGGTGCCGTTCAGGATCGGCCTCCAGTGAAGGGTCGAGGCCAGCATCGCGCGGCTGTCGGCCCCGGCGCGTCGCAGTCGGTCCGGATACCACGGAAGTTCCAGGACCGGACCAGCGGGCAGGCGGGCCAGGTCGCGGTAGACCGGCGGCGGCTCGGAGCCGCCTGGCCAGGCCCCCACCACCGGAATCCGGCCCCACGGAGAAGACGCGAGGAGCGCACCCGCCACCGCGGCCCGCCCTGCGGAGCGCCAGGTCCGCGAGCCTCGTGGGAAACGGAGGAGAGTGGCTTCGACGCCGCGCACTCCGAGGCCCGCGAGGATCGGGAGGGCGAGGCCGATGAGGAGCGCCCAGCGCTGGGGGGCGCGGAGGTTCGCGAACCCCGGGATCCAATCGGCCGCCCAGCCCGCGGGCAGGGGGACGACGATGCTTCCGACCCGCAGCCGGTAGCCCAACATGAGGGCGAAGGAGCCCACAGCGAGCGCGAGCAGGAACGCCACGGCGCTGCGCCGGAGGGCGCGACCGTCGCCTCCGGGGCCGGCCAGGTTCCGGATCGAGAACAACCCCGCGACGGCGAGCAGGAGTGCAAGCGGCGGAGTGGAGAAGGTGGGATCACCGGGGGTGTCGAGCCCTGGCAGCCAGTCGAGGCGAGGGGCGACGTAGCGGGCCATCCAGGCGACGTCCTGGAGGGAGGAGGTGGTGTCCGCGTCGAAGGTCACGGGGAGCGCGCCGGCTCGGGCACGCCTCAGATAGGGGAGGGCCGAGAGGAGGAAGAGGCCATAGGCCGGGGCGAGGGAGGCCACCCAGCCGGCGACGCGGCGCAGGGGGGGGCGGACTGCCGCCAGGGCGCAGATTCCGAGCACCGCGAGGGAGAAGGTCAGCATGTAGGCGAGGTAGAAGGAGGAGAGGAGCTGAAGCGAGGTGGCGGCGAAGAGGAGAAGCCCGCAGCGCCTGCCTCCGCCTTCTCCGAGGAGGCGAAGGGAGAGATACCAGATCCAGGGAAACCCCTGAACGGATAGGATCTGGACGTGGGAGAGCTCCGTCACCCGCCAGGGCATCTGGATGGCGATCCAGCCGGCGACCAGGCCGGCCCAGGTCGATCCGGACAGCCAGCGGGTGAGGCGAAGGGTTCCCCAGCCCAGGAGCAGTGCGCTCAGGACGATGGCTGCCTGGTGGAGTGCTACCGCACCGGGGAGGAGAGGGCGCAAGGGAAGGAGCTGGAGCGAAACGCCGATCAGGTGCTCCGACCCCGCCAGGGCGTCTTCCATCGGGTAGAAGATGTTGCCGCGGAAGATCTCCCCCGGGTTGCGCAGCAGCGCCCGCGAGACCCATGCCAGGATCCACGCGTTCAGCCGGGTGTCGATCGTCGAGAGGGCTCCGATCGCCTCTCCCTGGAGCGAGTCGAGGTCGACGAAGCAGCCGTCCATGCAGGCGAGGAGGGAGCCGTGGGTTCCCGCCACCCACGCCGCGAGGATCGCGAAGGCGAGGGCCTCGCCCCGGGGTGCGCCGAGCCGTCGCGCGGAGCCGTTCACGGGCCGGGGGCCGGGTCGGGGCCGGGTCCGTCCACCGCCCGCCGGATGAGTTCAGCCATGCGCTGGGCCGCGGCGTCCCAGGAGAAGCGCTCGGCCCAGCGGCGGGCGGATCGGGACATGCGGTTCGCGAGGGCCTCGTCGAGGAGGAGCTCGCGGGTGCGCGTCGCGAAGGCGTCCGTGGAGTCCGGATCCACCAGAAAGCCGGTCTCGCCGTCGCGGACGGCGTCCCGAAGGCCGGGCGCCCGGCTCGCAACCACTGGTACGCCGTGGGCATTGGCCTCGATCACCGTGATGCCCCAGCCCTCCCGGAGGGAAGGCGCGAGGCAGACCCGCGCCGATGCGAGGATGCGATCCCGTTCGTCGTCCGGGACGAACCCGGTGAAGCGCACGTGGCCGGCGAGCCCGAGCGCGGCGCAGCGCCGGCGGAGACTCCCCTCGGCGGTGCCCCGGCCCACCACGATTCCCTCCACCGGATGCCCCGTACGCCGGAGGCGCGCGAGCACTTCGAGGAAGACCTCCACCCGCTTGTAGGGCTCGAGTCGCCCCAGGTAGACGGCCACGGTGGGGCGTTCGCCCGCGGGGCGGGGGGGTCGCGGGCGAAC
>JALSIO010000356.1 GCA_026989995.1 Myxococcales bacterium | reverse complement strand
GCCCGGAGCCAGACCGCCCGCTGCATCGGACTCCCAGTGCCGGGCGTGGTAGACGGGGATCTGCCCCACGCTCCGCGGGAGGCTCACCGGAAGGCGCCCGGAGGGCCCGATCTCGCCGAAGAGGACCCGGGCCAGGGCCCGGCCCCCCTCCTCGCCCGGAACGAAGGCGTGGAGCAGGGCGGCAGCGTGTTCCGCGAGCCAGGCGAGCGCGTGCACCCGGCCGCTGACCACCACCGCCACGGTAGGCGTTCCGGTCCCGACCACCGCCCGCACGAGGGCCTCCTGGTGGCCCGGCAGGGAGAGATCGGAGGCGTCCCGGAACTCGCCCGTGGTGCACCCCTCCACAAGCCCGGACCGGCCACCGACGAAGAGCAGCGCGACCTCCGCCTCCCGGGCCGCGGCCACCGCTTCGGCGATTCCCGAGTCGTCGCCCCCGACCACCTCGCAGCCCTTCGCGTACCGGATCCCGGCATCGCCGCCCAGGAGTTCGCGAAGCCCCGCGAGCGGCGTCACGGTGGGCGGGAAGAAGAAGCCACCCGCGAGCCGGCTCTCCCCCGACGCCGGCAGGATCTCCGAGCCCGGCCCGTGCCGCGCCCGGAGCTGGATCTCGAGGTGTGCCGGGTAGTGGTAGTCCCCCTGCAGCAGGCGCACGTCATCCGCGGCCGGACCGATCACCGCGAGCCGCCGAAGGGCGCGGGAAAGCGGAAGCACGCCCTCCCGGTTCTGCAGCAGGACCACGGAGCGCTCGGCGAGCTCCCGGGCGAGCTGCCGTGCCCGCGGAGTCTGGTAGGCCTCGCCGGCCCGGCCCTCGTCGACGAGCGGATCCTCGAAGAGCCCGAGGGCGAACTTGAGGCGGAGGACGCGGAGCACCGCCGCGTCGAGGGTCGCCTCGGGGAGCCGCCCGTCGCGGACGCGCGCCGCGAGCTCCCGGTAGCAGTCGAGCACCGGCAGCTCGAGATCGATGCCCGCCTCGAGGGCCATCTGGGCCGCCTCGCCCGGGTCCTCCGCCACGCGGTGTGCCCGGATCAGCAGCCGCGTGGTGAAGTAGTCGGCGACCACCAGCCCGTCGAAGCCGAGCTCCTCCCGCAGCAGAGCGCCCAGGATCTCCTGGGAGCCGCCGCACGGCAGGCCATCCACCTCGTTGTAGGCGTTCATGACGGCGGCGAGCCCGGCCTCCTGGATGGCCGCGAGAAAGGGCCGCGCCACCACCTCCCGGAGCTCGCGGGGGCCGAGGTGGGCGGGCTTGTGGTTGTGGCCGCCCTCGGAGAATCCGTAGCCCAGGAAGTGCTTTCCCGTCGCCGCCACGCCCCGGCGGAGATCCCCTCCCTGAAGCCCGCGGACGAAGGCCACGCCGAGTCGACTGGCGAGGTACGGATCCTCGCCATAGGTCTCCTCGGTCCGCCCCCAGCGCGGGTCCCGGGCGATGTCGAGCACCGGGGCGAGCGCGTGGCGTGCGCCCACGGCCCGCATCTGCTCCCGGATCAGCGCGGCGGCTGCCTCGATGCGGGCCGGATCGAAGGTCGCCGCGAGGCCGAGGGCCTGGGGAAGTTGATCGGCGTCTCGGGCGGCATAGCCCGCCGTGGCCTCCTCGTGGACGAGCGCCGGAATCCGGAGCCGGGTCTCCTCGAGGAGGAAGCGCTGGATCCGGTTGTGGAAGGCCGCACTCTCCCGGGGGCGCAGGCCGGTGGAGGATCCGATCCGCGTGATCTCTCCGATGCCGTGGGCGAGGTGGGAGCGCGCCCGCTCGGGCGAGAAGCCCCCGTCGTCGGCCAGGGAGGTGCTCCACACCGCTCCGAGCTGGGCGATCTTCTCGCGGAGATCCATCTCCGCGAGCAGCAGCCGGGCCCGCTCCTCGGACGGGAGCGATGCGTCGAGCCAGGGTCGCCCGCCTCCGCTCACGAGCCGCGCCCCGGGGAGGCCCGCCGATCGAGGTGCGCCATGGCCTTCCGGGCGGGGTCGAGCCGGCTCAGGCCAGCCCCAGCTCCCGGTCCTGGAGCGCGGGGTCTGCGTCCTCGAACTTCAGGATGTCGAGCTTCTCGAAGCCCTCGCGCACCCGGGGAGTCAGCAGTCCGAGCCGCTTCAGGTTCGGGACCACGCGCTTGAACAGCGACGACCGGAACTGCTGCGAGATCGGGGAGCTCAAGAAGATCTCCCGTACCTCCGCGGCGTTCCAGCCGAAGGCCCGCGCGATGTCGTCGCCCACCAGGCGATTGCGCATCAGCTCGCAGGCGTAGACGATGAAGTCCTCCCGATCCCGGAGCTCCGAGGCGCTCATGTCGGCGTAGTAGCCGTCGAGCGAGATCACGCCGAAGGCGACGTGCCTCGATTCGTCCCGCATGACGTAGTGGAGCAGATCCTTCAGCAGGGGCTCCTGGGCGAACTGGTAGAGGTTTCCGAAGGCCGCCATGGCCAATCCCTCGATCAGGATCTGCATGCCCAGGTACTTGAAGTCCCACCGGGAGTCCTGGATGGTCGCATCGAGGAGTTCCTTGAGGCTCCGGTTGATGGGCCACTCCCACTCGAGCTTGTCCCGGAGGTAGCGGTCGAAGACCTCCACGTGGCGCGCCTCGTCCATCGTCTGGGTGGAGGCGTAGTACTTGGCCTCGAGCCACGGAACCGCACCCACCAGCTCGGAGGCGACGATCATCGCGCCCTGTTCACCGTGGAGGAACTGGGAGAGCTGCAGCGAGATCTGGGCGTGCCGGAAGCGACGCCGCTCGCGCTCGTCCAGCTTGCGGAAAGGCGCGTAGTCCTGCAGCGGGTTGATCCCCTGCGGGATGATCTCGCCCTCGGGATCGACGGAAATCGACCAGTCGAGCTGGGTGGTTGCGTTCCACTGCTCGCGCTTGGCCTTCTCGTAGAGGTCACGGAGGCCCTGCTTGACGCTCCCGTAGTTCCAGACGTAGCAGCTGTCGAAGGAGGTGAGGATGCGCTCGAGCTCGCGGTCGGTGCCGTCGAGCTGGTTCACGTCGGATGCGGTGGCCATGGGTTCTCCTCCGCCGCAGCTCCCGCGGGAGCCGCTTCCGGGCGGTTCGGGGCGATCGGCACGACCCGGAGGGCCGCGCCTCCGTCCGCCTCCGGCGCGGGCGGAGGTGCAGCGCGGGACCGGGCCGGCGTGCTCCAGCCTCTCGGCGCGGAGCCCCTGGATCCTACGGCCGCCAGCCGAGGGGCGTCAATTCAAATCCGACGTCGAATTCATTTTTCTTCCATCGCCCCCC